>JBHLLE010000042.1:0-11087 GCA_048885945.1 Candidatus Hermodarchaeota archaeon
TTTAACAGTATTATTTTCTCCTAATTGTATAAATATACCAACTGAATTCAAATTTATATTATTTTTAGTAATATTGTTATTAGAACTGCGACTAATGTACATTCCACAATATTGATTATTAATGACAGAGTTATTGGAAATTAAAGATATATCACAATAAAATAAGAACATTCCACGTTCATTATTATTATTTAAAGTATTTCCTGAAATATTATTCAATTCACAACTAACTGAAATTGAACCAGATATATATAATCCATATTGACTATTATTACACGCTGTATTTTCGGTTATATTATTAAATTTACAATTATTTGTTAAATGAATTCCATTTTCAGTGTTGTTATTAGCTGTATTATCTTTTATAACACTTTCTTTTAACTCGTATAAGTATAATCCATAGATATTAGAAGAAATATTACAATTAGAAATTGTCAAATTATTACAATAATAGCTAGTAATTCCTCTATAAAGCAAGGTAAAATTTGAATTTTGGATAACTGAATCATTACATGAAATTAATATAATTTGTCCTGCATCTAAGAAGTCATTAGGTTTTAGGTTTACTTGATCTACATAATAGTAAATTTTATCTCCATTTACGGTATTAGTTGTATCTATGAAATGAGAAGCCAGATCAGTTTTAGTACCATCAATTCGGATACCTCCATGGATTATTGTATTTTCTGTAAGATTATTATTGTTACTTCCGCTGCCTATATAAATCCCAGATTCGATATTTTTAATCAAATTATTATTTGTTATGTTAGAATTATCGCAATTAGATAAGTAAATTCCATTTTCTCCGTTAAAATCTAAATTATTCAAAGAAATATTTAATTCATTGCTTTTATACGCAGATATACCATCAATTATATTGAAACTGACATTAATTCCTGTAATAGTTGTGTTTTTACTACTTTCAATATAAATTCCATAATCAAAATTGTAAGAACTATTACTATTAGAGATTGTGTTGTTCTCACTATAATAGATTGATATACCCCTTGATGCATAGGAAGTATCTACATCTGATACTTTTGCTTGACTGCAGTTAACTAATATAACTTGACCAGCATTATTAAAGTCATTATCTTTTAAACTGACGTTATTCACATAATAATATAAATTATTTCCATTTACTGTATTCGATTTTGAAATAGTATGTGAAGAGATTTGATTTTGACTTCCGCTTAAAATGAGTCCACAAGCTATAAATATATTATTATTAAGTGTAATACTAATACTCGACCCGATAAAAACTCCAAAATCATTGTTATTAATAGTATTTTGTTCAAGAGTAATATTAGTAGCACTACTACCAGATATGTATACTCCATAATTATTGTCATAAATAGTATTTTGTTTAATAGTACAATTATTACAACTTCCTTCTAAAAATATTCCATAACTATTTGTAAAAAAATCATTGTTATATATTGTACCATTTTTAACATTTATAAGGCTAATTCCTGCAGCATAATTTTCCAAAGTAGCATTAAAGAATTCACAATTTTGAATTGTAAAATATTCCATTGAATCTCTAATTTTAATACAACCTCCACTATTATCTGAATCTGCAATAATTTGATTTTGAATAAGATAAGGATCTCCAAATACACCTGATCCTGTACATATTCCTAGAGTTACTGCTTCGGTCCAATTGATAGCATCAGGATCGCTTCCATCTCCATCAATATAAATCTCGGGAACTATTGCTCCTGCTGAATTTTCTAATTCATCTGAATAGTTATCAACCTCTTGAAATCTAGTTTTACCAATATCTCCATTGCTAATTGTTGTTTCGTTATCCATTAACAGATTATTGTTGAGTGAAAGATACATTATATTGCTACCAATTAATAGAATAAGAATAGACGTAAAAATAAGAAATCTACTACGCTTTTCCATTTTAGTCTCCACTTTTTTTTGATTATTGTTAAGTAAATTTTGTGACTGAAATTTACAAAATATCAGTTATTTAAGAAATTAATTATTATTTTAATTAATACTTTTTTTATACTTTTACTATGTTCTAAAAAATTAGTAGAGTTCAATTATCGTTTTTTAAAATACATTTATTCTCAAATAAATTAGAAAAGTACATGAATTACAATAGCTTCTTATACAAGGTTTTTAAGTACGAGATATGAGTTAGATAAATACTCTAGGAATTTCTTAATAATCAGATATGGCATAAAATTTCCCATGACCTGCTTTAGCGATATCTCTGTAGGTATTTTAAAATGGACTTCTTAAATAAAATAGGACAAGTTTTTTGCCATATAGCAGCCTTTCACCTTTGCACCTAAGGCAAATATTTTTTTATTTAAGGGTATATCACTACTCTTTTGCTAAACCAAAAATATCTATGATAGATCTATTATTGATTAGTATTAAATAGGAATAACTGCTTAAATTTTTAATAATTATAAAAAACAAAAAAAAATTAAAAAAAAGATTTAGTCTTTCTTAGGTTTAAATAACTCTGTAAACCTATCACCGACAGTCTTTTTACTTTGCTTGATAAAATCCTTTTTAGTAATCTCTCTCTTTTTATAGCGCTCCCATGGATCTTGAAGTTTTTCCCATTCTTCGTATCCTAATTTATCTTTTAAAAAGTGCTCCACATTATCAATTCTGTCGAAGTTATCTATTGTTTTATCCATCAATATTCGGCGTTTCTTTGCGGAGCTATAACTTTGCTTAATAGCAAGACCAACTCCAGCACTGATCGCACCACCTATCGCAGCTCTGACGATCCAATCAACATCGTCTTCCTCTTTATCGCTACTTCCCCCGCCACCACCGCCACCACTACTTATATAAATAATTGTTGTAGAACTCTTTATGATTGTAATTTTATCAGCGGAACCAATATTTCCAGCGGAATCATTTGCATAGAAGATTAGATATACTAAATTACCTGCACCAATTGAATCCCAAGCTTCTGAACTTATATAACCATTAAGGTCATTCGCAGTGTAATTATGTTGACCATCATCGAATGTATACCATATAGTGTCAAGATTTCCCTCAGAAATAATTAACGCATAATTTGGAGGATCCGTATAAGTTCCTCCTGTTGGATCATTAACTGTAATTTCGGGAGCATACACATCCTTATACGCAATAATGCTGTCAGAAGCCATTTCTCCTGAAGTATTATTACAATAAAAGATTAATTCGTAAGTTCCATTAGGAACTTGATTCCAGAACCCAGACAAGATGGCTCCATCATATCTACCCTGGTCTAGATGATGTAATGTTACATTTTTAGCAACAAATGAACCAGTTTCATTTTTTATACCATACCAAGTTTCATTCAACAATCCTCCGCTTAGTGTTATATTATAAATAGGGGGATTTTGATTTGAAAAACTACCATCTATAGGTGTACTAATACTAACAATAGGAGAAGTGGTTATTTTATTTATTTTGATATTCTTATAATTAAGATTTCCAAAAGTATCGTTAGCAAAGAAAGTTATAGTAATTACTTTCAGAGTGCCATTACCCATTAGGTCCCATGCTGTCTGATCTATGATTCCGCTTCTAATATTTCCTGATCCAGATATTGAGATATTTTCTGAATATATGCTACCATTATATAACCTATACCATGTCTCATTTAAGCCTCCCCAGTCTTTATAACTTAAGGCATAATCAGGAGCAATATTTCCCCAATCAGAGCCATTCTTAGGTAAGGTTATAGTTATATTAGGTCCGTAAAGATCCTTATAAACAGTTACAGATGTACTTGACTCATATCCTTGACTATCATTTACATAAAAATTAATTTCAACAGTACCATTTCCAAAAGGACTCCATTCATCTTGATCAATCTTACCAGTTAACCCCGTAGATGTAATATTGTCGTTACCTTCAACATTATACCAAATAGAATCATAAACTCCACGACTTATTGAAACTTCATAATCAGGAGAATCAGAGCCAAACATATCATAAAAATCGGGAAAAACTATGGTTATCAGTGGTGAATCCCACCATATAGGGTGATCATCATATACTCCCGAGCCAACCGTATATGAACTATCACCAATACCATCATCATCAGCATCCACACCTCCATAATCATCCCAATAATTCCCGATTGTCTCATTATCCCAGTCGTTACTTCCCCCTGTATTATCAGTAGCATGATCATATACTTCATTATAATAATAATTTTTCCATATCTTATTGTTGTAACTATCATACAATCGACTATTAAAATAGCAATTGCTCATTATATTTTCTGTAACATTATTATTATCAGAATCAAGAAGATGTAAACCCATACCACCCGTAGGGGCAAAATCCGTAATATTATTTCTTTTGATTAAATTAAATTCACATTCGTCAAGAACTAAGCCTCTAGATCCACGATTTTCTCTTGTTATATTATTATCTTGAATAAGATTATTTTCACAATCAGCAGCTAAAAGAATTCCAAAGAATCCATTATCTTTAATTTCATTGTTTAGGATATTATTATAATTACTAGAGTGTAAATATATTCCAGTTCCTAGTGATGTCGCCCCATTTGCTGAACAGTTATTATTGTATAAAGTTCCAAAATTAGTGTTTTCTAATCTAATTCCTGCTTGTGAATTGATGTTATGAGCATTATATGTATGGCAATCTTGGATTGTAAAATATACTTGAGAATTTTTAATTGAAATACAACTACCAATTAATTGAGCATCAATAGTTAAACCTTCTATAATATAAGGATCTCTCCAAGTACCTGAACCAGTACACCAACTTTGTTTAGAAATCCAAGACCATGTATGTAATGGACCAAAAGACCCATCATCATCTATGAAAACTCTTCCACCATTATGACCATCATCATAGATTGGTAGTGTATCATTTACATAATTATTTGATTCTATATCGTCGTCGTATATAAGATACTCTGTATCTCCTATACCATCATCATCTAGATCTACACTAACATAATCATCCCACGAATTACCGATCTCCCCATTATCAAATTTATTAGTTGACCCTACACCATAATCCTCAGCATTTACCATAGTATTTCCATAAAAAGTATTATTCCATATTGTATTGAAATCAGAAGTAGCAGAAGATATTAGAAGTCCTCTGTAACTATTATAAAAAACGTTACCAGTTATTTCATTTCCGTTACAACTGCTAATATATAATGCATTGGTAGCATCTTCAGAAATATCATTTCTAATAATTGTATTATTATTACTTGAACTCATATAAAAATTATAAGTTGCATCTGTTTCGGTGATAGTATTATCTACTATTGTATTAAAATTACATCCCGTCAATCTAAGACCATATCGATTGTTATCATCTACATTATTACCAGAAATTGTAGAATTTGCCATAGTAATGCATACAATACCTGAACCATAACTACCAGAATATTGACCATTTCTTGTACAGTTATTATTGATGATTTCAGCATAATTAACATTATTTAATCTGATACCTGCATCATATATATATGACCCTGAGCTATTTATACAAGTGCAATCTTCAATTCTAAGATAATCTGTATCAAGAATATAAATTCCACTTCCAGAATTCATTGCATCAATCGTTAATCCTTCAATAACGTATGGATCATTTATTGTACCTGAACCAGAACACCATGCTCTAGATGTTGCCCAAGCCCAACTTTCATAACCACTTGTATAATCACCATCAATAAAAATTCTACTTCCATTATGATATGGATTTCCATAAATTGGAAAATTATCATCATTCGCGGAATTAGGGATATTATAAGGAATGGAAGTATCTCCAATTCCATCTCCATTATTATCATAACCACCATAATCATCCCAATAATTACCCAACCATATACCATTATCGTAATAGTTAGTCCCATAATTATACACATGATTAGTATTTGCGATAAAATAATTATCATAGATTTCATTATAATCTGAATCAGTATCTCTTATATATAACCCATAATATACATTATTGGTTATACTATTCCCTATAAAATCATTATAATCGTTATTTGAATTTACATGAATCCCATAATTTTTATTTTCAGTAATATTGTTTTTTAAGATTTTATTGTAAGAACATGAACTATACATATATAATCCTGCATATGGTAATGATGTTCCCCCATAAGCGTTATTTCTTATTAGATTTCCTGAAATCATGCCGTAATCATAATCCCAAGCATAAATTCCTGCACGATTATTGTTTTCTATTTTATTATCAGTAATATTTGAATTTGAGATATACACTGCAAAAATTCCATCTCGATTCGCAGTAGTATGATTTTTAATAATATTTCCAGAAATAATAAGCGCATCAATTGTATTAACATAAATGCCACTACCTAAATTTTCTGTAATATTATTATTAAGAATATGAAAATTTGCCATATTTGTTCCACTACCATAAATGTATATTCCAGTATCATCGTTATTTTTTATAAGACAATTTGAAATTGTAATATTTTCACAATCTCCAGAAAAATAAATTCCATAATTAAGATTATTTGATATATTGCAATTAATAAATTGTCCGTTTGATACATCAACAAGGCCAACCCCTGCATTTGAAGAACCAGCATTTGTAAATGTACAGTTTCTAAATATAAAATGTTCTATACAATTAGATAATAGCATTGCATTCCCAGCACCCCCAGTATCAATTGTAACATTTTCAATAATATGAGGAGCATCAGCGGTTCCTAATCCTACATCGATACAATCATATCCTGCAGTAGCCCAATTATCATTTTGAATAAACATAAAACTATATTCCCAATAATCCGACTCTTTAGGAATTTCTTTTATTTTTTTTTTTTCATCAATTGTATCATTCGTATTATTTATCGTTTCATTAGTATTATCTTTAAAAAATGAGGACGTATCGTTTGAAAGTAAAAAGATATTTGTATATCCTTGAAGGCCAATTAAGGAAATCAAAAGGATTCCCAAAATAATTGACCTATACGCTTTCTTTTTCATTATAATTTCTTATTTTTTTTGTTAAATTAATCTGTTCGTGACTGAAAAGAGTTTTTGAGTCTCAAAATCTCTTTATTTAACAGTTAAATACCTTATTATTTTTAAAATGTTGATAGTATAAATATTTAATTTAATTTTGATAAATTTGGAAAAAAAGGCTCATTAATTAGAAATCCAAGTTTTAGAGAAAAATTATGATTGAGATAAAAGTTCAATTAAAGCTCTTGGAATCTCTTTATAATCGCTCACCGCAAAAAACTTTCCTTTTCCTGCCTTAGCAATCTGTTTACACGTTTCAATGCCTCTCTCCGCATCATTTTCAGCAGGCATCCCTATAACGTGCAATTTTGGATAATTTTTTGATATAATTACCGGATCATCCCCTCGATTGTAATTTCCATCGGTAATTAATATCCCGAATTGATCTTTCACATTTTCTTTTATTCTACTTAACTCTTTTAAACCCTTTTCAAGACCGACATGGATATTAGTGAATCCAACAGCTTCGCTGTCCAGAATTTCGTCTATAATATTAATTATCGGTTTTTTTCTATTATCGATTTTTTTTAAAACCATTGCGGTGGAGTTGAACAAAACAATGCTATAGTCTTCTTTTTCCATATTGTAGGCTAAAACGGAAGTAGTTAGCGCAGCGTTTAACAAAGTTTTCCCGTACATGCTACCACTTGTATCTAAGATCAAGATTACCTTCCTTCTTTGTCTCTTTCTCTTTATTCCATAAATATCTTTATAAGAAAGACTTTTATTGTAAATTTTTAAAGGATTATGTTGTATTGTTTCGTCGAGATTAAATTCTGGCATTCCAATGTGGTAATAAGGAACTGTTTTTTTTTGTTTTCCTCTTAATCCTCTGCTTGATATTTTTAAGGACGTCCTTAATATGCTTTGACGCGCCAGTCTTCTGAATACTTTTTTATATTTGCTTGAAATAGGTCGTCTTATAAAAAAGTAGACCTCAGGCATGATCATGGGGGATTCTTTTGCTTTTTCAGAAAAAAATTTTACTCCTTCTTCGCAATCAAGAGCGTCAGTGGCTGCGTAGATGTTTGCTTTAAGCATCCCCATGATTGCTTCAAGGTTTTTGTATTGGATGGCAAAATAAGTCAATTCTTTTATTTGCTTATAATCAAGCGAGTTAGCTAAATACTTGTAGTAGTCTGGTTTTTTCTTTTTTTTTCTAATAATTTCTAACCTTAATATATCTTCATCAGGAAGTTGTTCCGTAAGTCTCACATTAAGCCGCTTATTCTCAATCTCTTCGGATTCTTCCCGAGAGAAATCATCGATTATTGAAAATCTGATTTGTTCAATACAGCCAATACGATATCTGCTATCAATTCTTTTTTCGATTTATTGACTCCATCTTCGAGCTCAATTTTGTTATAAAGAGCCATAATTGCCGCGTCAATCCAGTTTTTGGCGCTATTAGCGGATTCGTATTGAGTTATTAATCCCGAAAGATCAATTCCACCTCTAATGGAGCTGCCTCTTCTTATAGAAGTAGTATCTCTAGTAATCTGTATTATTTCTTGGGCAATAGTAGCGATGCGATCATCAAGTTTACCATCAAAATTAAATTCTTGCTTAATAATTTCTATTTCTTCGTCTGGAGATTGATAATCCAAATGGATCCACACAAATCTATCTTTAATTGCTTCACCTAAAGCAGTTACTCCCACGTGGGCGGATGGATTTAATGTTGCAATAACAAAAAACTTTTTATTAGCTCGGATTGTTTTTAGTTTAGGAATTTCTAAAAGTTTCTCGTCTAACGCGGTTAATAAAATATTTTGCGTACTTTCGGGCATTCTATTGATCTCGTTTATAAAAAGACACCCACCGTTCATCATAGCAGAAGCTAATGGACCATATACATACGATTCCTCTATGTAACCTTTAGCAATTACAAGTGGGGGATCAAAATAACCAATTAAATTATGAGTTAAAGTTTCTTCTGAACAGTCTATACGATAAAATTTTGAGTCAAAATAACTAGACACTGCATTTGCTAGGGTAGTCTTTCCAACTCCAACCTCCCCTTCAATTAAAATATTCTTTCTAACCGAATGCGCGAGGATAACCTTTTTTAATTCTTCAGATCTTCCAATGATTTTATATTTTTCTTGTATTTCCTTAACTGATTCAGATATATTAACCATATGATTAGAAATATAACATCTCTAAAAATTTTTTAGATTATAATTTTAAATTGCATTTTTAGACGATTTTATGATTTTTTAGTGTTTGCTTAAAAAATAAAATCTACTTAAAAGAAACTAATGCCTTTATAAGAATTGATATTCAAGTCAATGAATTTAATACGTTTCCTTTTTGAAAATATGTATTATATAATGATGGAGGTGGAGGTAAGGGAGTAAAATTAAAGATATAAAGTATCAACATAGTAAATAAAATTCCACATAAGACCATAAAAAATATATCTTTAAATTTGAATGGTATTTTTACTAAATTTGTCCGATCCTTATAAATTCCAAAACATCTATTTTCCATTGAAATAGATGTCGTATGACCCTTTCTTAAAATAGAAACTAAAGTGGCGATTAATCGTTCAATAATTAAGCTATAAGCTTTTTTAATAGAATTTACTTTCTCATACCCAAAACCGCGAGCTCTTTGGGCTAATGAGATTGTCTTAGCTTCCTGTTCAATTAATGGGATGTATCTAATTCCGACCATAAAAGCATAACAATATCGATAAGGAATCTTTAATCTCATTAATGAATAGACAAAATCTCTCATATTAGTAGTATAAGTATATATAATCGATGATGTAAATAAAATCAATATAATAAATAAAGCTTTAAATGCATAATAGACCGCTAATCTTCTTATAGGTAAAAAAGGAAGGTCAAATAAATAAAACAATATAATTTCTTGCTCACTAGGAATGGCGTTAAAAAATATATTTAGAACTACACTTACAATCATAATCATAAAAACAAATCTTAATTTTTGGAATAAAATTTTCGGGGAAATTCCACTTAATAATGCTATAATTAATATAAATAGAAAAATAACTGAAAAAACTAATAGACTTGTTATTAATAAGATTAAAATGGTTAATAACAGTAAAAAGAATAATTTTGAGAGAGGATTTAATTTATGCATTAGGGAATTACCAGGAACATAAGCAAACATAAGCTTTTTTCTATCTAAATTCTTGTTCTTGGACCCCATTTGTTATTTTACTCCACTTAGTCTTTCAATTATTTTATCCAAAAAAATTATTGGTCCTAAATTTTTATGTCTTTTAAAGTAGTTGCCATTTAAATCGTAATCTCTAAGGCTTCCATCTTTATTTAATTCTATTATTTTTTTTGTATATTTAAGAAGTAAATGATAATCGTGAGAAGAGATTATAATTGTTTTTCCTCTTTTATTCTCAATATAAAGAGTTTCAATCAATGAATCAATCGTTCTTTGATCTTGACCAATAAAAGGCTCATCTAAAAGGATAATTTCAGGATTGTAAACGAATATTGAACTTAGGTTAAGTCTTCTCTTTTGACCCCAACTTAAGTTGAAGGGATTTTTATTTTCATCTTCATTTCCTATTAAATTAATAAGTCTTGAGAGATATTCTTTACTTATGTCTTTTAACATCCCGAAATTAATAGGACCGTACAGTATTTCATCCTTAATTGTTGATTTAAAAAACATATTCTCTGGATTTTGAAAAATAAATCCAATTTTTTTAGCATAATCGTAAGAATCTAATTTATTTATATTATTATTTCTAAAAAAAATCTCTCCTGATGTAGGTTCATAAAGATTAGCTAATAAATATAGTAAAGTAGTTTTACCTGCACCGTTGGGACCGATTAAACCAATGAAATCTCCTTCGTTTATTTTTATAGATAAATTACTAATAGCTTTAATTGCGGTATTTGGATATTCAAAACATAAGTTCTTTGTTTCTAAAATAATTTGATTTGAATTTGGTATATCAGAGATCGTTGTTTTTAGAATTTTTTCATCTTTATCGACTTTTTTTTTTAATGATTCAATGTATATATCATTAAACTCTATTTTTTCTTGATATTCGTTAAATTTATCCATGCC
>JBHLLE010000043.1:0-11071 GCA_048885945.1 Candidatus Hermodarchaeota archaeon
TCGGAATTCGATCTCAGTCGCTGAACTGTGCGGCATCTTGGATGTGTCCGATATGACCATCCGCAGGGATTTGCGTGTTCTCTCCAATGAGGGTTTGCTCGAGCGCGTCCATGGAGGGGCAGTCTCCCGGCGTGGGCGCAGCTACGAACCAGCCTACCGCATCCGGTCAGTCGAACAAGTAAAACAAAAAGAGATCATTGTGGATTAACATTATACACTAATATAGATGTAAACTTAAAAAGAACTTATATAAATAAAAAGGAAATTTTACCAAGAATACATTAATGAACACAAAAAATTTGCTAGGAATAAAAAAGATATCCCTGCTAACTAACTCACATCTGGTTGTGACACTTCAGCAGAGCGTGTTAATCACCGCTACACCGTAGGATCCATTTGAGCAGCGCGTGATTAACACAGCGACGCGAATTGCGCGCAACCGGGTGATGTATGGTAGGCAATTCTCAACCGCGGCGCAACACCGCAGCATGAAAGCCAGGGACATCTATATTTTACAAAGATATTTTTGTTTGAAATTCACATAGATTATTTTATAATTTCATTAGCAGCGTTTAACAATTTTTCGTATCTTTTAGGGTTTACACATCTTACCCATGCTGCCATGCCTGAGATTTCTCTTTTAATTTCTATTGAAATTTCTCCATTTGACCTTAATTTATTAGCATTATGGATAGCAGCCCGAAAGTTTCTAATCCATTTTCGGGGTAACCCTAATTGGGGATTATTAATTACAACTCCTGTAATTGATTGTCGATTATTTTTCCTTAAATATCGAGTTTTATTAGGATTGAGTTTAAATCCTTCTTCTTTAATAATTTTTGAGACTAATCCCATAAACCTTGCAATTTTTATATTATGTTCGTTATCAATAGCAAAACTCATATCGTCGGCATATCTCGTGTAAGAACACCCAAATTTATTAGCTAATCCCTTCAATCTTTTATCTAACCTTCGGCAAATTACATTTGTAATCATAGGACTTGCAGGAGATCCTTGCGGCAAAATTCTCCGCGTTATGGCTACATATTTTGTTTTACCCTTCACTTCTATTGGGATTCTTTCACAGAAAGTACATATTATAGCAATTAAGCTCGAAATATGACCTGAAAATCCCAATTTAAGAAGCATTCCTCTGATTCGTTCAAACGTAATCGTAGGAAAAAAATCTTCAATATCAATATTAATGACCAAACCTGGGGTCATTAGATGACTATTTGCTCCCGTAACTACTGATTTTCCTTTAATAAAACCATGAGCATATTCTGAAATAGCGATTTTTGACAAAATTTCGTCTAATATCTTTCTTTGGGCGGATTTTAGAATCTTTTTTGGAGCAGCAATGCTACGTATACCATCGGATCTTTTGGGAATTTTATATCGAACATAATGATCAGTAGACACTACGTCTCTATGATACGCTAAAAATCTTAACTTATTATAATCAATATCTAAAAAATTGGCTAATTCTTTATCAGTTTTTATAATTGGGAGATTTAAAGAAGTTAATCTATTTACATCCATATCAAATTTATTGAGCATTGAAGAATACCCTTTTCCTATAAAAACAATTTGTTCTGCCTTTTTTTTCTGCCAAGCTTCTGACTTTTGTTGTTTTTCTAACTCTTTTTGTTTCTTTCTTTCAGCGCGTCTTGCAATAGACTCTTTCATGATGGTTTGGGCTATATCCATTCTAATTTTTTCTATATCCCACGTTTCGTCGTATCGTTTTCTTAGTTCTCTTAATTTTTTATTTATCTCATCTTTTTCTTGATACAAGTCAGCAATTTGATCTATTACTTTTTTGTATTCTTTCGTTAACTTTTGACGGTTTTCGTAATCTTCGATACTTTCATTTTGCTGTCGTTCGTACGGAGTGGGCATTTCTTTGGGCCAAAATCCGTATTCTTGCATTTTCAGCAGAGTAAATTCTTTTTTACCCATTTGGTTGATTATTGCCCTGTATTCTGCTTTAGTTTTTTTCTGAACATCATTGCTTTCAGTCATAACAACACCTCCAAAATATCGTTCATAGTATATTCTTTATCTATTTTCAGTTCTAAATGTAAAAATTTCGAACTGGACACATAAAGTGCTAAAAGATGAGAGCAAGGAGCTGATATATTTCTTGGCCCTTTCTTAAATTCCTTACAGTTACAACTAACTTTACTTATCTGACCGTCTTGATCAATGGTTATTTCGGTTTCCGTCAGATCAAATTGACGATTATAGTCTTCAGTATTATGATATTTCCAATTTTGATATTTTGGATTAGGCATATCGTAAGAGTTTTTGGCAATAAACTCTTTCTCTGAAGTTGTTTTTAATCTGAAATGTTTCATGGTCTCGTCTAAATGCTCTTGTACCTTTAATTCAGTTTTAGTAGTTTCGTATAATTCTCTAGGAATTGGGACGTTGCACAATTGTCTAAATCTTATCTTATCGTTAATGGGATCGTAATATCCTTCCCCGCGTCGTAAGAGCATTCCTATTCCTGCTTTATTTGTACTTTTAGATATATCACTTAACTCAGAATTAATCTCTTTTATAGACAAATAACGGCGCTCTTTCAATAAATTGTAAATCTCGTCGTAATTACCTTGACCTATAAATCCACTTAAAATGTTAAACGAAGTTCCTTTAACCCAATCGTTAGCCGACCACGAAGTAAATCCAATCGTCATTTTCATGGTTCCTAAGTCAGCAATAATAAATTGAGGCATTCCAAAACCAAATAGTCTTACTTTAAAATTCCTTGTAATTGGAATAATCTTTTCCATAACCAACCAGCGTCGACGACCCCAAATCTTTTCTTCTCTCCTCTTTTCTCCATTATAAACTGCTTTAAGTTCTAATTCTTCGCCCCACGGTTCAAAAACGATTCTTACGCGCTCTCCCGGTTCTAAAATCCATTTCATGTGTCGTGGACTCTTATGCGCTTTATGCCTTCTTAAAAACGAACAAATATCGTACATGTCTACAGGTGCTAACTCTATATCTATTCCTCCAAGACTAGCGGCAGCGGACACTTGATTAAATCCTTTTATCCACGTCTCGGGTAAATCAATTTTTTTTTCTATATATTCTGGAGTAATTCCCGTTTCCACTGTAAAACCTCCGGGATTAATGGACAATTGCACATCCGTATAGGTGCGGAATCGTTCCATTTCTCTCGCCAGTTTAGCTGAGAAATCAATATTGGTTGTACCTAATTGAGGTTTCTCAACCAAATCGAATTCGTCCATAACTACTGATAAATTTCCATAAGTAGATTCATCGAGTGAAAAAGCTTCAAAGGATACCTGATCGGGGTGAACCGTAATAACCGGATCTAACACCCACCAAAGCGCTATGTCTCGGTTTTTTATAAACCTCCAAAAGTCTCGCTCAAGCTTATAATAATCTTTCCAAATGTCGTATCGATCAATTTGCTTTTTTAGATCATTTCTCGCTTGTACTAATTTAGATATATTTTCGTCTTTTTCGTCTAATTGACCAAGCAATCCATCCATTTCCTTTTGTAAATTTTCTCTTACTCCTGGTAAATATTGTTCGTGCTTTAATAATCGTCTTTCAATTTCTTGTTCCAACCACGCAAAATATTCTACTCTTTCTTTCTTTTTTTGACTCATATCGGAAATTACTATTTCTCGCAGCATTAACATAGCATCGCGAAAAATTAACGGGTGTTTTAGTTTACCCACAAAAGAAACTTTTTCTTCCCTTGAAAGATCAGGGCTAAGCCCTAAAACAGTTTGATCTCCTTCTTGAAGACACATAGAAGAACTAGGATAATTATACGTGACTTGCATTCTAAATCCAAAATATTTGTTGATTTCTGTTTAATCAAAAAAAAATTGTTCGGTAGTATAAGATTTAGAATCGTATATTATATTTTTTTCTTTTCAAAAATTTTATTTAAATAAAAAAAGTATATTTTTAATTTTTTAAAATGTGATAAAAAGTTTATTTTATACTCCATTATCCGGAATTATTGTATTTGCCTTCTTTTTTTTTATTATTATGAAGTCAACAATAATAACTCCTATAATCGGTAATGTTAAGAGAACAACTATTAAAGTATCTAAATCTTCAAATAAATTATTTGTATTTGAATCATCATCATCGTCTATATTCTTTTTTTGATATCTAGTATATATTAAGGTCTCTGAAGAACTAAAATCTGCATTTTGAGCTTCTTGTAATGTGCTTGCAATAATGATTTTTAATTCGTCGTCCAACACTCCATTATCATTAGGAAAAACTTGAAATTTTACCCATACGTTCTCCACTTCATTGTGAGCTTGCCACCAACCAGGAATGTTTTCTAGTCTAAAGAGACCACTTGAGTTATCTCCACTTTCGCTAAAAGCATATCTTACTCCATAGTTATTCGCTTCACTTGAACTAACATCGGCTCCGTCGCGAAATAAACCAATCGTATTTGAATCTAAACTCTCATTAACGTTGTATATAAGCTTTCTATAAAACGTGTTATTATCACATTGATGTAAACCCTGAAAAGCTAATACCCAATGATCCATATAACCAAATCCATCGTGGCCATCTATATCTAAAAAATTTCCATATTTACCATCCCAATACCACCAAGATCCCCAAATTAAGTTCTGTTCATCAAGTGTGTGTATATTGTCAACTTTTCCCCATGGAAATTTGCCTCCTTCTTTCATTGCTTGATATTGTTTTGAATAAAGACTTTCGACTCTCAATTTTAAAGAATAGTTCATATATTCTAAAGGACATTCGGCGTGATTATTGGGATCGTCATATGGTGATAAATTAGTATTTATATCATTATCAAAAAACCACCAATCAATAGGATTAGCTCCAAGAGAATCAAATCCAATAAAATCGCCTCCATTAACATGAACATATCCGTTATCCCTGATCTCTTCTAAAATGTACACAGGCACATCAATATGCCCTAAACGTGTCCATTTTGTAGAAGAAAAATAAAGATACAAACTACAATCGTAAACGCATTCAATTGAGTTTGTTGTTATTCTTGGATATTCATTAAGATAAGAATCTAAATTGCGATCTTCATATGCAAGAATGCAACTTGCGGGTGCCCATAACTCCTGATTATCTTTGGTCGCTACATACCATTTTAAAGGGCCCTCTGGATGAGTAGATACAAAATATCCATTCCAAGGAGTAATATAGGCCCCTGCACCATAATTAATAAGTAAATCTCTATTGTATTCCCACTCAGTAGCGTTATTTTCGTCGAATAAAACGGTTAAATTGCAAATGAAATGAGTAAAATTACTCCATTCCAAGTCGGCGATTTTTTCTTCAGCTTTATGATTAAGATCAGTATATAGTATATTCGAATTATCTTCTTCATCGTCATCTAACGTCTCGGACTTTATTTCTCGAACAATGGTATATAAAGGCAAAGGTAAAATGCAAATAATATTAAGTAGAATTAGGAGAAAAATTGCTATTTTTTTCATGATTTTAAAGAGACGCTACAGGATATTTAAAATCGTGTTGAAAAAAAGTGACAATTCATTTCTATTATTCAAATAGTCTTTTTAAAGGAAAAACCTTAAAAAACGAGAAAAAGAGGATTGAACTTTCTTTTTTAAAATAAAAAATAATGTCACTTTTTTTCAATATGGTTTTAAATAGGGATTTGGGAATTACTAGTACATTAAAACTTAAAATAATTTAACGAGAAATCATGTACATACAAAATAAGAAAATTTCAATGTTTTTTTTTACACTTCTATTTCTTCTACTAATGAGCTCAATCTTACTCAATAACAACAAAGAAAGTGGAGTCAATGATTCTAATATACAAAATTCAAATGATGCGATTAATCTAGTAGAAAAAAACGATTTAAGCACATCAGATTATTGGACGGGAATGTCATTTATTCATATTCTTGGAAACTGGTCTGACGCTAAAACAGCAGGTTATTGTCATGGAGAAGGAACATTTGGAGAACCATATACCCTTGAAAATATAACTATTGATGCTACTTTGTCTCCAACGGGTTCTGGGATACTAATTGAAGATTCAAAAAATGATTACTTTTTAATCAAAAATTGTACGGTCACAAATTCAGATTTTGGTTATGATGATGGGGGAATAAAACTTTTAAATTCATGCAATGGTACGTTAAGAGAGAATAATTGCACTTATAACAATGCTGCGGGGATTTTTTTGGATAATGATAGCTTAAACAACACTATTATCGATAATAATCTAAATAATAATGATCGTGAGGGAATTAGAATAACTGGCAATAGTGATCAAAACAAATTAGTAAATAATACTATTAAATATAACGGTATACGTGGAATTTATTTAACGGGAAATTCTCACGAAAATGTTTTAATAAATAATACTTTAATTGAAAATGATGATTATGGAATAGAAATCAATTTTTGTGAAAGATCAGTTCTTTCTAATAACGAGTTGATAAATGGCGGTATAGTCCTAAGTGGTTATATTACGAGTATAGAGGACAATATTATATATTCCAACAACACTGCAAATGACAAACCTATATACTATTATGAGGATGAGACTAATTTGAAGGCAATAAATTTCACGAATGCAGGTCAAATTATATTAATTGGATGTACTAATTCGGAAATTTCAGGATATGTATTTGAAAGTGCCTCTATGGGTATCCAATTAAAACAATGTAGTAATATTAACGTCACAAATAATAGATTTACCCAAAATGATAGAAATGGTATAGATCTTCAATATGACTGCAATAATATTATCATTTCGGATAACACTTTTGATTATAATCGTATAGGTATTGAATTCTATCAAGATTGTGATTATAATGTAATATCTAATAATACAGTAACCTCTAATTCTTATCGTGGAATTAGTATTGTTGGTTCTAATAATAATACTATCTTAAATAACACATTAAGAAGCAATAGCGGTAGAGGATTGGTAATTCGTTATTTTAGTGAAGACAATATAGTCCTCAATAATACAATCGCAAGTCATTCTGAGTATGGCGTTATGGTCGAAAGAAACAGCCACTATAATAATGTTTCTGAAAATATTATCCATGATAATGCTGTTGGAGTTTTCATAGAAGATGAATGTAATTATAATAACGTATCAAACAATCACATATATGACACCCTTATATTCACTAATCAATTATATGGAATAGATGTTTACGAAGATTGTCTTTATAATATAATCTCAAATAATACTATAGAGGGGAGTGATAATTCTGGGATAAGAATAAGAACGAGAAGCAGTAATTGTACTATAAACGATAATAAAATTATTGAAAGTAATGATTTTGGAATAAGAATTGACGAAGACTCTCATAACACAACTATAACACTTAATACGATTAAAGAAAGTGGAATTTCAGGAATTTACATTTCTTCTAACTGCGATTTTAATAACATTACTAGTAATTACGTTAATAATAGCGGAACTAATGGAGGTATTGAATTAGAAGATGGATGCGATAACAATCTCGTCTATGATAACGAATTTTCCTATAATACATATGGAATTAGTATATTAGACAATTGTAATTCTAATCATTTTACTGAAAATAGAATTTTAGATAATGGGAATACGGGTTTTTTCATTCAAGACGATACTTGTGGAGAAAATTTAATTTATAATAATACTTTCATGGGAAATACTCTCCATGCTAAAGACGACAGCAATCTAGATCAAAATTACTGGAATAATTCAATTATTGGAAATTATTGGGATAACTATACAGGCGTGGATGTAGTAGCACCATTTGGTATTGGAGACACTCCCTATGTTTCGGGCAACGCAATTGATTATCTTCCAATCTATCACGAAGATATTTACGAAGATAATAACGATTACACTTCAGCTTACGATCTTTCGCCGTATAGCAATACCTGGTTAAGCTCTATTGGGGGTTTAGGTATTCAAGCGGACGAAGATTGGTACGAAATCTCTGTACAAGACGGATACGAACATTTAGTTGTTTACATTTCATTTACGCATTTAGAAGGAGATATTAATCTTGCTATTTACAATTCTAGCGGATTTTTAGTAGTAGGAAATAATTCTGCGACCAATAATGAACTCATTGATTACATCCTAGACGCTAGTGGTACATATTACATTCGTGTATACGGAGAAAATTCTGCAAATAGTTACGACTTAATATGGGGAACCTTTGTTTATGACGACGGAACTAGTGGTGGAGGTACTGTAGTTGGCGGTGGTGGAAGTAGTAGCAGTAGTAAGTCAGATAAAAATGAAGATGTAAATTATGCTCTATCAATTGCATTAACAATCACATTCGTAAGCATTGGTGCTGGAATCGCGGTTTTTTATATTTTACTAAAAAAAGGAATAATTAAAGGATTTAATCTAAGCTTAAGAAAGTAAATTGATTTAGTCTTTTATCATAATATATTTTTTTTATTTTTATTATAACTCAAATAAAACTGATATTATTTTGTTGTATGTCATCATTGTTCGATTTTTACATTTAAGTAAAATAATGACTCGTTTAATTACCGAGAGTTAATA
This sequence comes from Candidatus Hermodarchaeota archaeon, assembly GCA_048885945.1. GTDB lineage: Archaea > Asgardarchaeota > Lokiarchaeia > Sigyniarchaeales > SOKP01 > LW40-45. The sequence continues at coordinate 8,564 of JBHLLE010000043.1, forward strand.
AAGAATATTTAATTTAAATTGTCTGAAGTTTAGGAAAATATACTATTTTGTAATTTAGTAAAGAATAGGGGAAACGATGAAAATATCCCAGCGTAATAAGAAAATTGTTGTTTTATTTATTATAATCAGCGTTTCCTTATCTCTTCTCGCAATAAACCACACTACGCCTGAAACTGAAGAGAAAGTTAAGAAATCTTCAGATAAGAATAACGATTTAAAATCAATTAAAACCTCAAATTTTTGGCTTAATTGCCCTCCAATTCACATAGACCATGACAATTGGTCGGCAACTGATCTTGAATGGATTCAAAATAAAACGGGAACTTTTGACGATCCCCATATTATAGAAAATGTTACTATTAACGGTAATAATCTTACTGATTGTATCAGAATTGAGGACTCGATTGATTTCTTTATAATTAGGAACTGCACACTGTATAATTCAAGCAGTATTGATGGTTATGCTGCAATCTATCTTTTAGGTACTTCAAATGGAACAATAATTAATAATAATTGTTCCAATAACAATCATGCGTCAATTTATTTGATGGCTAGTTGTTATAATATTACTATTAGGGGAAATTATGCAGATAATCTATATATAACAAATTCTCAATATGGTATATACTTAAGCGGAACTTGTCATAATAATACAATATCTAACAATAGAATATATGATAATGTAATTCAAGGGATTGGTTTAAATTCTCAGTGTAGAGATAATGTAATCCTTAATAACACTATAATTGAATGCAATACTGGGATATATCTTGGAACTAATAGTAATAATAATACACTTGAAAAAAATACCATTGAAGATAATTCAATAGGTATTCACGTATATTCTAGCTATAACAATACAATTTTAAATAATACTATTGAAGATAATGGTTCTGGAATATATCTTAATAGTTATAGCGATAATAATACAATCTCTAAAAATATAATTATTGACCAATTCGGTAGCGGAATTCTCATAAGAGAATATTGTGATTTCAATAATTTTTCTAATAATCAAATTTACAATAATGATAATTATGGTGTCGAAATAGGTAGTACTAATTGTAATAATAATCTCTTTTATTCTAACTATTTAATTGGTAATAGAGATAACGCTTTAGATAATGGTACGGTAAATCATTGGAACTATTCATTTATTGGGAATTACTGGGATGATTATACTGGGGAAGATTTGGTACCTCCCTATGGAATAGGTGATACACCTTATAATGTATCCGGCTCGGCAAATAGTAGAGATTATTTTCCAATTTGGATTGAATCATCAGCTGAAATTATCCCAAGCAGTTCTGATAACGGAAAGTCAAAAAACGACGAGGTAAATGAAGCAGCATCCTTCCAAACTTACATTCCCATATTAATGATTGGCGCTGCTGTTGCGATTATCGGGATATCAGTAAATACTTTTCAAAAAAGGAGAAAAAAAGCAAAATTAAAGAAAAAAAAGAAACCTAAAACTCGTAAAGTTGTTAGGAAAACTACACCTTCTCACGAAATAATTCAAAAAAAGTCAAATAAAGAGTATTTAAAGCAAATATTCGAAGAAGAAAGACCGCTCGAAAAAATCGCGGAGTTGGATAAGGTAGATTTAACAATAGTAGATAAAGCTTTTCTTAGTAAAATCGATGACATAGATTTAGACGAAGATAACAAAAGGGAGTTTATTAAGGAGATCCTTTCGTATTCCCTAGAGGAAAGAGAAGAATTTCTCGATTTTATTCTTAAAAACCTTAAAAAATATTCAGAAGAAAATGAAAATCTAAATGGAGGAGGTTTTTAGGAGATGACGGAGATTGTCTTAGAAAAAGAAGGATTGATTTTTGAATTAATTCAAGAATATTTAGCTAAAAAGCGTACTTTCAACGCAAAAGAAATTATGCCTTATTTAAATAATCGAATTTCCAAATCGAAAACAAATCTTAACGAAAAAGGAATAAAACTAATTCTACAAAATCTTATTGAGAAAAATATCATTATTGAAGGTTCAAGAATTACTAAAAAGGATGTTTTAAGCAATGTAAATAGAAGAAAAATCTTCGAGTTCATAAAAGAGAATCCAGGAACTTATCTAAACAAAATAGTTAAAAAATTAAATTATAATATTAATTTAGTCAGTTGGCACGTAAAGACACTATTAAAATTCGAATGTATCAATACCAGTAAGATTGAAAATCACGAAGTATATTATATCACTGAAATCAATCCAAATCTAGTTAGAAAAATTCATTTTATTTCAAAAGAAAAATGTAAGATAATTATAGAATATTTTAAAAAACACAGGAAAATAAAGAGAAAAAGCGATTTATATAATAATCTTGACATGCATCACAATACCATCAAAAAATACCTTGAATTATTGGAAGAGTTCAATATTATTATAAAAACTAATGGTAAAGGGGAACCTCTCTATACCTTTAACGAAGAAACATATCAAAAATTGCAAAGCTATCTAAAAAAATGATCTGTTTATTTTATATATAATTAGATTTT
>JBHLLE010000044.1:0-10902 GCA_048885945.1 Candidatus Hermodarchaeota archaeon
AAGATTTTAGTCATAATAATATATAACTATTATCAATTTTTCCTTTTTCTTGTGTCTAAGTGGTTAGAATTAGGATTCTACACTTCTTCTAATGTAATTATTTTATCTAATTGATTTTTAGCTAAACTTTTTTTTTCTTCGTTGAGTTTACATTCGGTTATTTTCCAAAATCTATATTCATGATTAAAATACGCGGGACAACTTTCTCTTATCTCTTTAGGACAATCAACGATTTGCCAACATTGGAATAGTTTATCTTCATAAAATTGATGAAATTTTTTAGGTAATTTCTTATAGTTAAATCCCGTTTCTTTAAGATATTGATCCAAATCATTAGAATTGTATGTATTCCAAAATAATACTTTTTTTGATTTGTTTTCAGGTTTTTTTAGGTAATCTAACATTGCGGCCATTGATTTCCCCGTATAAGTAGTCTCTAATTTAAAATCTCTTTTCTCCCCTTCTGTTTTCATAACTAGATCAACTGCTTGTTGTCCTTTTTTTGTTTTAACTCCATAATCGGATCCCACATATCCTTGAACTATTTCGAAGTCCGCCTCAGTGATTTTGATATCTGGAATAGATTCATCGCACTTTCTTAAATATTTAATTGCCTTATTTGCGTTTTTAATCACTGCAGAGTTATTCACAACAATATCTTTAGAAACATTAACAATTTTCACTTTTGTTTTTAATCCTAATAACCTGCAACCAGCTAATAATCCTGCTCCAGTGCCCGTGGATCCTCCCGCCACAAATATTGTATCTGGTTCGGGAATAATTTTTTTATCAATTTGATCTTTTAACTCGAAAATTGCGTTAATAAAACCTACGGTCCCTAAAGAAGTACCTATGCCAAAGAGAGGAGTTCCCCCAATAGACATGAGATAATATTTAGGATGAAAAAGCCTATAAAATAGACTCTTAACAATACTTAATTCAAAACTTTTGCTGAGACGGAGCTGTGCATCAAAATAATCGTAAAGGAGTAAAGAGCGTTGCACGTGCCACGTCAATGGTTGATGTGACAAAAATAACATACATTTTAAACCTAGTTGTTTTGCTACAATTGCACACGCTAATCCATGATTAGTACCAATACCTCCTAATGTAATTATACCTTTTTTCTTTTTTTCAATAGCTTCTCCAAAAATAAATTCAAATTTTCTTAATTTATTTCCCCCATATACGTTATGATCTTTGTCATCTCTCTTTATATAAATCTCTGCGTCATCTAAACCAAGCTCTTTTTCTAACTCAGTCAGTCTATCTACTGGAGTAGGTACATTATTGAGAATAGAAATCCAAGGTACTTTTCCTTTTAAATATGGGTATTTTTCAAATAAAACTGGCCCCTTAATTTCCATATGTAGTAAAATTTAGTCTAATTAAAAAATTTGTTGAAATAGGAAGAGAAATTGAAGGAATAAACTCTCTAAGCTGTTAATAGTAACTATTTTTTAAAATAACACTTTTTATTAATTATCTAAGAATAAAGCATCATTTTAAATTAGAAAAAATGAATCTAAGTATTAAAGATCCTTCGATATTGGACGAATTAGGACCCGAAAAAATAATTTTGCTAAGGGATCCAAGTGTTGGTATGAAGGGTATTCTTGTAATAGATAATACTGCTATTGGCTGGCCTGCTGGAGGTATTAGAATGGCGCCAGACATAACAGTAGAAGAAATGGCAAGATTAGCTAGAGCAATGACATATAAATTTGCGTCTTATCGTCTCAAGGTTGGTGGAGCTAAGTCAGGAATTATGGCAGATCCCCTCTCAGAAAAAAAGGATTTGCTAATAGCTAGTTTTGCTGAAGCGATTAAAACTTATATTTTAGAAGATAAATATGTCTGTGGTCCGGATATGGGCACTTACGATAGAGATGTTGAGAGAATTTTTAATATTATTGGAAAACCGGGATTAGCTCCAAAACCATTAGGTATGGAAAAAAATGGGTTTCCCGTTGAAATACTTTATACTGGATATGGCGTATGCTACTGCATTGAAGCAATCTATAATTATTTAAAATCTAAGGGAAAATTTGAAGAGAACCAAAAACCCAAAATTATCCTAGAAGGATTTGGAAAGGTAGGTATAGGCATCGCTATGAGTTTAAAAGAACTTAGATATACTTTAAATGGAATTTCGACTATTAAAGGGGGTATTTTTGATGAAGACGGACTGGACTTAGATAAACTTTTAGACTTAAAACTTAAATACGGAGACGATCTCGTAAATCAATACGAAAGTAAAAATCTCGTGAAAATACAAAAAGAAAAACTATTTGAATTATCTTCTGATTATCCTACTGATTTTATAATTCCTGGAACAAGACCAGATATTATTAATCGAAATAATATCGACAAAATAGATGTTAAAGCAATAGTTCCTGCAGCAAATATTCCCTACGAAAAAGGTATAACCAATAATCTTAAAGAGAAAGGAATTATAGATTTTCCTGATTTTGTAGCAAATGCAGGAGAAGTTCTTGCAATTGGTGTAAATAAAATCGCAAAAAATCCCGACGATATATTTGATTTTGTCAGGTCAAAAATTAACGATAAAGCAATGGAAATTATTAGAGGGGCTATTGATAATAACCTATCTGCTTACGATTATGCGATAAGTGATGCCCTTAATTATGTTAAGAAATATTTGAATAGAAGAACAAAAAGAATAATAAAATTGAATAAAAGATATCAATAATAATTGATAATTTCTATTATAGTTTTTAGCACTAATGCTCTACAAATTTTTTTAACTTTTGCTTTAAACTGTCGGCTTGCCCAGTCGTAATCATCGCTATTGATTCTCTTCCTAACACCCCTTCAATATCAATGTCTTGGTTTTCATTTATAAATTTCTTAGTAAGTTGGAGGCAGTATTGATCTTTTTGAACTATCATATTAGCGGTTTTTTTAAGAATTCTGTTAAGCGACTCGAGTTTACAAACTTGATTTACTAACCTAACACTTAATGCTTCTTCTGCAGAAATCTCTTGCCCTAAGAGCATGATCTCTTTAGCTTTTCCTTCTCCAACAATACGTGGTAGCAATTTTGTAGAAGCGTTAGAAAAGAAAAGCCCAACTCCAACTTCTGGAAGCATAATTTTAGTATCTGTTGCGGCTATTCTCAAATCACACCCTAATAAATGCTCAAAGCCTCCACCAATTACCCAGCCATGAAGTCCAGCAATAATTATTCCTGGATGGGCTAGCATAGCCCGCGTAAGGTTTTGCCACGATTCTAAAAATTCTATTGCTTGAGGTAATTTTTCTTTATCTGTGAGCAAATCATAACCATACTTTAAATCCGCCCCAACTGTAAAATGCTTACCCTTGGCAGCGTATATAACGCAGATATCGTCGTTTTCTGCACTTTGTTTGAACAATTCAATTAATCTTTGAAGTGTTGGTAAGTCTAAAGTATTTCTTTGTTCAGGTTTATTTAGCGTAATTTTACCAATATCTCCTTTTTTTTCATATAACACAATATCTTCCAATTTATATACCTCTCTATCAAATATACTCATTTAATTATTAATTTGATTTTACCAATATATTTCAAAATAAATATATTTCTATTGTTTTTTAATAGTTCAAAAATCTAAGCTAAAAGAACAAAAAAAAATACTAAAAATAATTAAAAAATTACCTAATTACTATATTAATGCTTTAAAAATTTCTGGATTCTTTTTTTAAATTCGTCTGATTGTCCTGCTGTAATTATTGCTAACTGTTCGCTATCTAGAACTCCTTCAATATTTTTATCATAGTTCTCATTCAGGAGTTTTTTTCCAAATTGAAGCCCTAAATGCGACTTTTGTAGGATTTTATTCGCCGTTTTTTTTAGAATTCTATCCAAGCTCTCCGGTTTACAAATCTCACTTACTAGACCTATATTATAAGCATCTTCCGCATTTAATTCCTCCCCTAGAAGCATTATCTTTTTAGCACGTCCCAAACCGATTATTCTTGATAATAATTTTGTGGAAGCGTTTGAAAAGAAAAGACCAACTCCGAGTTCTGGAAGCATAATTTTAGTGTCTGTTGCGGCTATTCTTAAATCACAACTAAGAAGCATTTCAAAACCCCCACCAATCGTCCAACCATGAAGTCCAGCGATAATTATTCCTGGATGGGCTAACATACTACGTGTTAGAGTTTGATATGAACCAATAAACTCAACAGCTTCGGGTAATTTATTAATATCATTAATCAAGTCATAAGAGTATTTGAGATCGTCTCCAACAGTAAAATTCTTCCCGTTTGCAGCTAAAATTACGCAGATATCTTCATTTTGTGCGCTGATTTGAAAAAATTCAATTAACGATTTTACTGTAGTTAATTCGAGAGAATTATTTTTATCTGGTCTATTAAGCGTAATCTTTCCAATTTTACCCTCTTGTTCGTATAAAACATCATTTCCCATATTTTTTTTACCTCTTTTTTCTTATTTTCATATCTAAGCGAATATTCTTGGTTAATTGTATGGATAAATAATACTTAAATTATATATAGATTACCTTGTAAATTCAAATTGGAAAGCTAAATATTTTATTTTTCATTTCATAGCATATATTTTTGATTTTTTTTAAAATTGAAAATATAGTTCTAATTGTAAACTAAATAGCTTTTATTTTGATAATAAAAACTCGAGAAGGTTGAGAAAAATTCTTGAAGATATTAAAGTAGCAATGGAAAGAGTTCGTAAGGAAGCAAATAAAACCCCTGTAATGACGAGTCGAACGTTAAATTCTTTAGTTAACGCAAATGTATTTATAAAGTGTGAAAATTTCCAAAGAACTGGGGCATTTAAATTTCGAGGTGCTTGGAACGCATTAAATTGTTTAACTCCAGAAGAGAAAAAGCGAGGAGTAATTGCACACTCTTCTGGAAATCATGCTCAGGCAGTAGCGCTAGCAGCCATATTATTAGGTGTAAAAGCAGTTATAGTGATGCCCAAAAATGCTCCTTTGGTTAAAAAAGAAGCAACCAAGCAATATGGTGCTAAAGTCGTAACTAGTGGAAACGAACCAATAGATCGAGAAGTATTAACAGACGAATTAATTGAAAAAGAAGGATATACATTAGTTCATCCCCATGACGATTATAATGTATTATGTGGAGCTGGAACTAGTGCTTACGAGTTAATTGAAGAAGTAGGACAACTTGATGTTTTATTGGCTCCTGTTGGAGGTGGCGGATTGCTAAGTGGTTGTTCTATTGCTGCTAAAGGTTTGTGTCCAGAGATAAAAGTAATTGGTGTTGAGCCCAAAAATGCTGATGATGCCTATAGATCGTTTAAGGAAGGAAAGTTGTATCCATCCATAAATCCCAATACTATTGCAGATGGTCTTCGAACTTCCTTAGGAAAAGAAACCTTTGAAATTATCAAAAAAAACGTAGACGATATTATATTAGTCTCAGAAGAAGATATCGTAAATGCTATGCAATTTTATTGGGAACGCATGAAATTAGTAGTAGAATCTTCGGGGGCAGTATCACTAGCAGGTTTACTTTATAACAAATCAATTTCTTCAATAACTAAAGGAGCAAGAATAGGCGTAATTATTAGTGGAGGAAACATTGATTTAACTGAATTTTTCAATCTAATTCGTAAAAAATTATCATAAAATTAGGAGAAAAAATTAAAATAAATTTTGCTTAAAATTCTTTATTTAGAAGGAGGTAATAATTCTTTTTTTAATCTAACTTTATCCACTTTCCCTATTCGAGTGATAGGTAAATTATTGGGATCCAATGGATAAACGATTATTTTTTCTGGCACTTTAAATTTTGCTAAGTTATTTTTACATAGTTCCATTATCTCGTTTTTATCGTTTTCATCAAATTTCGTACCTAGTTCCGGTCCTATCACAAGCCATACTACTTCTCCTTTAATTTCATCTGGAGCTCCCAAAGCAGCAGCAATTGCGATTTTTGGATTTGATATTACAAGATCTTCGATTTCGGAGGGGAGAACAGTATAACCCCCAACTCTAATGATTTCCTTAATTCGACCAGTTATATAAAGACCATCATTCTCGTCTAAATAACCCAAGTCTCCTGTTTTACACCATCCATTTTCTGTAAATCCCGCTTTATTCTCCTTGGGCATTTTAAAATACGATTTACTTGTTAATACTCCCTTGGTTATGATTTCTCCGGTCTTTCCTTTAACTACTTCTTGACCGTTTTCGTTAATGATTTTAATTTTCATTCCAGGTAGTGCCTTTCCAACATATCCTTCAGAAATTTTTTTGAAACCATCTTCAGTATTAACAACTTCTGTAAATGTAACTTCAGCCCCTGCTTCAGTACTCCCATATCCTATAGAGATGTTTTCACAAATTCTTTCTTGGATTCCTTTAATTAAATCATACGAGACTTTTTCTCCAGAAAGAATAACTAGTTTTAAAAATTCTTTGGGAGTATAAGTGTCAAGATCAGGTAAAGATAGAAAGATCTTAAACATAGTTGGTACACCCCCCATAAAAGGAAGATTATGCTCTTTCATTGCTTTTAATGCATCCCAAGGAGACCAGGAAGCTTGTACAATCATTTCAAAACCGCCAATAATCCCTGTACCAAGAATTTCAATAGTTCCCCCTACATGACTCACGGGTAAATTAACTAAATGTTTAATGCGGATATTCTCAGTGTCGAGTCCATATTTTTGTAGATTTCCGAAGACAAAATCGTATTCAATTAAACACATTTTAACGAAATTTTTGTGCGTAATTTCAACTGCTTTAGGAGCTCCTGTTGTTCCACCTGTCCATATAACAAGCGTACATTCTTCTTCATTTTGATTTGTTTTAGCTAATTTTAATTCGTCGATAAGATCATAATCCTTTTGTAAGATTTCTTCAAATGAAGTTCCAAATTCGTGTCTTCCAACTATAATGTATTTAATATCTTTGAACTCGCTGCTCAATTCCTGTAGATTATTAGCTATTTTGTTTTTCTGCCATTTATTCATAGAGACGATTACTTTGGGATTGGAATGAGGAATTAATAATTTAAAATCTGCCTTTTTGTATTCTTTATCAAATGGTATGGTAATTGCTCCCATTTTACTAGCTGCAATAAAACTTATAATAAATTCGGGAATAGTAGGAAGAATCGTCACTAATGTATCTCCTTTTTTAAGCCCCATCTCTAAAAATGCCATTGCTAGTTTATCTGTCTTCTCATTTAACTCCTTTGCAGTAATAGTCTTTTTCTTATAGCGAATAACTGGAAAATTAGGATCTTGATTTGCCCAATATTCAACATATTCCCATAACAGCTTTAATTCTAGAATTTTCAACTATTATTTCACCATTTAAAATGTCAGTTGTATAGATAAATTCTCATTCATAATTATTTCTAAATAGTATATAGCTATTTAAAAAGATCAACAACAAAAAAAAAGGAATTTTAATTTTGTAATTATTTTTTTATAGAATATATTATTCATCATTAATAGGAACTGCAATTATCTGTTTCTCATCACCAAGATTTTTGGGACCAAATAGAATAATAAGCACTATAGCGAAGCATGTCTCAAGAATTGCAAAAATTAAAAACAACCTAATGTCCTGAATATTAAAGATTGATGTAATTAGATTTCCTGCCCAATGAATTAAGAATGCTAACGGTATACTTCCCTCTGAACCTTTATTATATGCAACTGTCATAATTATAGACATTGAAATACTATCAATTATAAAGAGAGGTAAAGAGAGAGAACTCTGAGGTAAAGCAGTAATATAAAAAGCAGGCAAATGCCATATCCCCCATATTACGCCTAGAATAATACTTGATCGTAAGGCGTTATATTTCTTTTGTAGATGAGGGAGAGCAAATCCTCGCCAGCCTAATTCTTCCATTGGTCCTGGATCGTAAATTAAAGACAGTAACCCTAGAAAAATAATTATATACCAAGGTTGCATAATACTCGTAGAACGTCCCCAGATAGTTACAAAAATTAGATAAGCACATATTCCTATGACAAAAATAGACGCAAGTATAACAATTCCTAAAATTTTGAATCTCCAATTTAGAAGTCGTTTTAAATACGCATAAAGTCCCCGCTTGCCATATGCAATTGAAATAATAATAAATGCAGAAATCGCTGGGCTATACACAGCAATCATCCATAAAGCACGATAATTAGGATTTTCTAAACTAACTGGACCCCACGCTTCTATATATATCGGCATAAATAAGAGAACTGATGCTGCAATGCCCCAAGTTATTGCAAACGCAAAAACAAAAAATAAAGGTAATTGGTGTTCTAAAAAGAACTTTCTTATTCCAGAATTTTCTTGTATTTCTTTATTATTCATCATAATTCACTATTTTTTACAGTATTTTATTTTAATATTGATTGTTATAATATAAAATTCTTACAACCTTTAGAATCAATACTTCTCAGCATGTAATAACCCTTATTACAAATAATTAACTGTTTTCTACAATCAGGACATGTAGATAGCGTCGCGTTCTTACAGTTTTTACACCAATTGATATTCATTGTTGAATTTATGATATTACTATTACCTATAATTTCATAAGATGTTCCCCGTTTAACTGATCCTTCTTTGTCTTTTATTCTTCTTTGCTTCTTAGCCTTAAATTCCTTACTGCTTTTACGTCTTTCTCGATCCTTTTTTAACATAAAGGAATGTGAAACCTTATTTTCTTTATATAATTTGATAGTTTCCTCATCAAATTTTTTTTGTAAAAGTGCCTCACCAATTTGAGCTCTTCCTCTTATTGTTCTTTCTGAAAGTTTAGTGTATTCTGCAGCAATCTGAGTAAACCTTTTTGGTTGATTAATTTTATCAGATTGAGTTTCGTTTATATAATTCCAAGTGGTATTTTCTTCCTCTTGGTCTCTTTTCTGAATTCTTCCTTTTTTATCTCTATTTTCAGATTTTGCATGCGCTAAATGTTTGACTTCTGGATGAAGTTTTTCATAAATCTTTTTCCATTTGGCAAAAGCAATATCAATTTCATACGGTGCTAAATTCTTTCTTCGAATATTTTCGTGTAATTCGATGTTTATCTCTTCTAATTCATCTATGTCTCTCCGAATAATAGCAGGGATATGATTCCATCCAAGATCTTTACATGCTTTAAACCTTCTATAACCTGAAACAAGCTTTAAATCCTTATTTACTATAATTGGATGAAATAATCCGAGTTCGTTAATTGATTCTTTTAAATCTTTGATATTCTTACCCGTACTTGTTCGAATTCTGTCTTTTTCATCAACTATTATACAATTTATCTCAAGATATTCTACATTAAATAATTTAAACAGGCAATCACTTACAAGATTTTCATTAATATCAAAAACTCTTGTCATTTTAACACCATCATATTAAAATATTCATTAAAGATGTAATTTTGATAAATTGGTTGTAAATATTCATAAATTATTAGTGTTTGTTTTGAAATTAAATACTGGTCAGTGTTCACTGGTCAGTGTTCAATAAATAAATATTAATCTCAAAGATTTATAAATCTTTTCTATTGCTTGAAATTGAGATTATAAATCTTAAAACTTAATTAGTATATTTTCTAGATGATAGTTAATGGAAAATTCAGCACCCAAGAAAAAAATAGCCAGAACTGAGAAAGAACAAGAAAGTTTGAAACAAGAGATTATCGATACTGCGAGAGAATTATTTGCTTCGAGAGGTTCAAATGGTTTTAGCACTAGAGCGTTAGCAAAACGCTTAAATATGTCTCAAGGTAATCTATATAATTATTTTGAAAGCAAAAGAGAACTTTGGATCGCAATTCGAGAACAAGATTTCAAGAAATTAAAGAAAGAAATGGAAGAAATTGTCATTACTCATCAAGGGGAATTTAGTGTATTAATAAAAAAACTATTTGAATATTATCTAGATTTTGCCTACAAGGAGAAACGCAGATTTCAAATAATGTTTATGATTCCTGCCCCTCCATCCAAAAAGGTTGGACCAATAGAACAGAAATATGAAGTGATTGACCCTTTAGATGTAGTTAGAAAAATTTTACAAAAAGGAATAGATAATGGAGATGTCAAAAAACAAGATGTTAATTCTTTAGCTTTATATATATATTCATTAGCTCAGGGTGCTACTTTTGTTGAAAGAGATTTAAGGATAACAAAAAAGATCTTTGAGCCAATAGATCAAAATCCCGCAGAAGATGCAATTCAAAAATATAGAGCATATCTAATACAAAAAATATTAAATCAATTAAAATAGTCAACTAAGCACTGATATATTCAATAACTACTAATTTTATAAAAAAAAGGATAATATATTTTTTGTTTAAATCTAATCTTTTTGCCATACTTCATTTTTGAAGATATTTATCGCGACTAGCATTACCCATATCTCTGCTCCATATATAGCAACATATTCAACAAAATAATCGGGAAAAGGTATTTCAATGATAAAAAAGGCAAGAAAGAAAAGATTAAGAAAACCAGCAATAAAACCTATGTATGCAACTTCTTTTCTAAAGTCAGGATTTTTCAATAAAGCATAATTAATCAGAAATTCTGATAGCATAATGCTTAAAAAAATAACTTCAGACCATTGAGAGTGGTATGGTGGAAAATCTTCTGAATAAATACCATTCATAATTAACGCAACTCCAACCATAATACCAGCAATTTGCCCCAAAATCATAACTATGTTTTGGCGTTTATCTTCAATATATGCAATCGATATACCAATTGCAAAAAAGACTACTACTACACCTTGAAAAACTTGTCCACAATTATAGTATTGTGCACCTAAAGCAGAATTATGTCCACGTGGTCCTGAAACTGTTCTCCCTAAATCACTATGATAATTTACAAAGGGTGAAAACCTATCATTTGGCCACAATAAATATGCACTGAGG
>JBHLLE010000045.1:0-10896 GCA_048885945.1 Candidatus Hermodarchaeota archaeon
AGGAATTAATAGTGGAAAATAAAAAGGATGAAAAAGTTTTTACTAGACAGTTAAAAATCCAGACCTTCTTAATTGGTATTATTTTTGCTGCTGATTTTATTTTCGCGTTTGCTGAAAGTAATTTTTTAAATACATATTTGATACATGTGTTAAATTTAACTGAACTTCACGTTGCCGTAATGGTTGCATTATCAGCAACAGTAGGACTAATATTTTTATTAGTATGGGGGATTATTTCTGATAATACTCGTTCAAAATATGGTAGAAGAAGACCCTATTTACTATTAGGAGGGATTGTATCTGGTATTGCAATGATCATCTATGCTTTTGCCCCTGATTATTATTGGGCACTAATTTTAGATGTTATTATAATAGGAATCTTTTCAAACGCATATTTTGCATCTCAGCGCGTTCTTGTGCCAGACATAATTGAACCTGAACTGCGAGGTAGAGCAAATGGAATTGTTCAGGCATTTGCAAATATAGGAGTATTAATCGCGGTTGCAATTTTTTTAATATCATATGAACTTTTCGCTGTTGATAATCCAAGAGGATCTGGAACTATATTAACTCAAGAGGGACATTTGTTCGTTCTTGGACTGGGAGGAATTGGTTTTGCTCTATGTGGATTAGTTGGATTTTTGTTTATTAAAGAAAAACCAGTTTCTGAACTACCACCTAAGAAGAAGTTTTTTGTCGAACTTAAAGAAATCATGGATATTAATGAGTTTAGGAAGCAAAAGGAATTTTATAAAATTACTTTAGCTTATTTAGTATTTTACATAGGAATAGGTTGTATTCTACCCTTCTTATTCATCTATATATTCTCTCTTGGTCTAACGACGATGGAACTATTAGCAGCAATAGGCCTTGGATTTCCAATTCTGATAGTTTCAACTATTTATCTTGGTAAACTTGCTGATAAACATGGTAGAAAGAAATTTGTGCCGATTTCATTAATAATTCTCAGTATAGGAGTATCTTTAACTATTTTTGTGAGAACTAACACAGGTTTTAACCTTTTATTATTTTTTATCGTGCTCCCCTTTATACTAGTTGCAGTTCTAGGTGTTAGGACATTATTCGACACATGGTCTCAAGATTTACTGCCTCCCGATAAAAGAGGAAAATTTTTTGGAATTTTAAATATTGTTTTTACGGTATCCCAAATAATTGGTGCTTTAGCAGCAGGTATCGTTGCTACTATGTTTGGAGTAGACTGGATCTTTCCATTAGGGGCATTATTTTTCCTATTGTCAATACTGTTCTTCTTAAGAGTAAAAGAAACTTTAATTATCAAATAATATTTTTTTTATTTTTATATTTCATTCAGATTTTAGAATCATTGAAGATTTAATTAATTCTCCGACAGTTTTATTAATCATATTTTTTATTTCTACTTCTAAACTTCTCTGCAAATTCTCTGAGACGAAGGTTGTGTCCTTTTCTGTAGCTGATATCATATCCTTATAGATATAATAAAAAGCTTGCTTTAATCCCCTTGGTTCCCGCCCCATAGGACCTTTATCATCATAAATCCCACTATTCTGTTTATTTAATTCTTCTTGCAATTTTTCTAATTGAGAGTCCTCTCCCTTTAATGCTTTTTGAAACATTATATAGCAAATCCTTGAAATATTACTAATACTAGGCACTAAACCAGAATATTTCCTTTGTTCTAAGGGAATTAATTTAAGAAAAGTTGAGTAGTTATTTTCTTCTCCACAGAAAATTGAGAAATCATCGTTGAAAAATTTTAGAAAAGACTTTACATTGTTTATATCATCAGTTGTGTCTTTGATACCTTTTAAATTGGGATATTTTAATAATTGCTTTAATAAATTTTCATTTATTTCATTATTAGCAAATTTATTTGGATTATTATATAGAAAAAACTGATTGGATACCTTTACTGAACTTAAGATGTTTTCAAGAAATTCGACAATTTCTGATTCCTTTAATTTTTTTGAAAATGGAGGCGCTATGATGAAGTTTAGATTCTCATATTTATTACCGATTAATTCTATTTGATTAATAATCCCTTCAGGATTATTACCAAACACGCCTATAAGAATTGGTACATCATTTTTCGTATATTTTAATGCAATATCGATATATTCTATTCTTTGTTCTACTTTATCGTATAAATCCACACCTTCGCCAGTATTACCAAATATGAATATCGAATCGGCTCCATTTAATATGATGTGCTTAATTAGTAGTGAATTCAATTCTCTATTTATGTTATAATTTTTATCTAAGAAAGTAATACATGGTACTATAATTCCTTTTACTCTCATCATTAATTAACTCCTTTTATCTTATTTTTAATTTAAATTGGAACTATTTTCTTTGGGGTTCCACAATAATTTTAATCCACTTTTCCCTGTCATAGAATTTAAACGCATCAACAGCTTCTTCTAGGGTAATTCGGTTTGTAATCAAGCTTTCCAAATCTAATTTTTTGCTAGCAATTAAATCTAAAGCTTCGTCCCAGTAATCTTTATCTGCTTTAGAATTTACCATAGCTTCGGGGTATACTAATTCTACTCCCTTTTTACGACAGGCAACATAAGGAATCTGCATAAGTTTTTGGGCACCAAAAACGGATACTCTATAACCAGGTTTAACCAATTTAATCGCATCTAGAAGTGTTTCATTGTAACCTACCATTTCAAAAACGCAATGAGATTCTCCAAACTCTTTTAATATCTCATCTGTATAGCTATAATTTCCGTGTGTCGGGCGACTATAATCGTTTGGATTATATACTTTAGCTCCCCATTTTTTAGCAATATTGCGTTTATGATGATATGGTTCAGAACATACAACATCTACTCCGTTATTTAATAAAATTTTCGTAAGAATCAAGCCTATGGGACCTAATCCTAGGACTACTGCCTTCTTTTCACCCTCAATCTTATCAAATTCAGCTCGCTCATAACAATTAATAGCACATCCCACGGCATCAGCAAACGAGATTTCATCCATAGTAAGATCATTTCTCACAATAGGAAGCGCTCCAGATAATTCGTCTTTTCCATGACCTATTACATTCACATGTGTCGAATATTCGGCATATCCTTGTCCCATTCTTGCTAAATGATCTCCCACATTAATTCCTTCAACATCTTTTCCTACTTCTACAGCAATAGCTCCCGTTTCATGACCATGTCCTCCAGGTTCGTGAGCAATTATCCAATGCCCTCCTTCAAATATCCCAACATCACTTCCACATATCCCAACAGATATCATTTCTGCTAAAACTTCATTTGGTCCGGGTTTAGGAATATCAACTTCTATAAGCTTAATTATCCAAGGTTCTGGAAATAACAAGGCTTTCATTTTTCCTTCCATCTATCGCACTTCATTTTTATTAAAAATTATTATTTCCTCCCTCTTATTCCATCAATTAAAAGTCTTAAAAGAATTTTCTTCGGGAATGCAGCAAAATTCATTGAATCTGTTTTTTCATCAGAGGGATTATAATTTTCATTTACATTTTTAACCCATTCAAGATAAGGGAAATTTATGATATTTCTTATTTCTAAATTATCCAATAAATCTTCAGCAATTTTTTGATATTTTGAGTGGCTTTTAAAAATCTCTTTTTCTCCTTTTTTTCCTGCCAAAATGAGTGGTGGAAAAGAAAAATGATTTGCAAATGATTGGATCTCTTCAGGAGGCTCATCCCCTAAATAGGGGGCTATAATAAGTTCAAAATTTAAGGATTTACCATTATAAGTAGGGCCTGTCGAGCGATATGTTGTAAAAGCATTTTTAATCAAATCTTGACCATGTCCCGTGCCATCTGTCCAATGTTTTAGCATATTTCCGTAGTAAGTACCGAATGGATTAATTCTGATTTGTTGACCTCTATTTTTTACATCCTTAAAGCCTCTATCTTTTATTTTAATAGGTGAAAATGCGAAATTTGCAGCAACTAAAGAATTAAAACCGATAAGCATCCCCTTTCTTTTATTTGAGAGAGCCATCCAACCATCAGAAATATTAGAGACCAAACAATCAATATTCGCGTTTCTCCGATCTACTTCTCGCATATCTAAATCGAAATATGACACAAAACCTAAAAAATTACGTTTCCAAATTCTTAATGGTACATTGTCTCCAATAATATTTGGTTTCAGTTCACATGGCATAACTTCAAACCATTTTGCATCATATTTTTGAAGAATAAAATCAGATACTCTTGCATCACTGTTTTCTTCCTTAATCTCTGGAAAGTCTATATTGACTTTGATAAATAGTTGTTTGATACCAGAATAAATTGTAAGTGTTTTTTCTGATATTACGAATTTATCCTTTACAATTTCAAATTTAGATATTATTTTAATTGAAGCTGAAAATCCATCTGTGCCATCTCTTAAAACTATCATCTTATCTTCGTCCGAATTAAATCTTTTACGCTTTCCAGTTTTACCGAAAACGACTGCTGAATCCAAAAAGCTAGGACATGCAAATTCTTCATTTTCAAATTTAAAAGATATAATTTTACCTTTAGAATTGAACTCAAGCGAAATATACTCATTTTTAAGCATTTGTGCAGAGCCTACCAGGATTTCAGATTTAATTGTTGATTTAACTTCTGAAGATTTTAAGGATAAGAATGTTAAAATAATATTATTATTAGTAATATCAGAGATAGGAAAAAAAGCTTCAAGGTATAATCTTGAATTCTTCTCATTTTTATATATTGAATAAATTGGCATATTATTCAGGTTTGATGGTGAATCTAATTCAAGGTTCTTTCCAGTTTCATAAACTAATTGTTCTAAAGCTAAAGGAATTTCGGTATTAACATAGATTGGAGATTTAACAGGAATTTTTTCATATTCAGATTTCCCTCTGTTAATAATTGGAATGATTGCCATCAAGTAATCGTCATTAGTGGTCTCGTTGAAAATAACTTCAACAGTAGACTTAGTAGCAAGTTCAGCAGCTCTTTCAGAGGCTTTATGAGCTCTCAATGCATAAACCATTGCAGTTTTATGCCTATGGGGATGCAATTTTGGCATAGCTAGTCCATAATTCGTAGTAGAGGCAAATAAAATTTTATTTCTGATATAAGTCTGATTAGAATCATTTCCTTCTCTTAAATATTTGTTAATTTCAGAAGCAGAATTTTTAACAAGACCATTTGAAACTAAAGTATCACTAATGCATTTCATCCATCTAGCACGTTCTCCTATTGTCCAAAATTTTGTATTTTCAAATTTCTGAGCCCAATTATAAAATCCATTAAAAACTCCGTCGGCTACATCTGGCTTTAATATTAATTCTCCACGAATATCTTCCTTCAAAATCGGGATTACATCAAGAAAATTTGAAAACTCAACATAATTATATTCATTAACAGCTTCAGCAAGCTCCCTTAAACCTCGGGTATTAGGCACCCATTCAAGGAATTTAGGTAATCCCATATTTACCCAACCTTCATAATCCATGTCAAAGTTCAGATATAATAGGGCATGACCTTCAATCTTTCCCAATTCTTGATATTTTCTGATTTTTCTGAACCATCTTTTAATAGATAGATGATCATAAATATCCCCGAATGAAACCATGGGTATCATCAACATAGAAGCATCAGATAAACTAGACTTAAGTTTTAGTAATCCAAATTGTTGATTTATGGTTAATCGTGGATTAATTAATGGTCTTCCTACATCGAAAGGCACAACTGAGTAATAGAGTCCAATACCTTCTACTCCTAACTTATTATAATGTTCAATCATTCCATTTGTAAACATCGTCTCCTGTGTTCGCACATAAGGAGCCACACGATCGGAGAATAATTGTTTTGCTCCAACTCCCATTGAATTTTCTAAAAACCATTCATGATCCTTATAGAATTCTTCTGTATCAAGTACTGGTTTAGCAACATTACCCCAGGAACCTATTATTACCTCATCCTTCCCATTTTTGCATCTTTCAATTACTCTATCGAGGACCTCTTGTTGATATTCTTTTTGTAATTGAATCGACCAGAAAATATCGCCGTAATCCCATGAGACTCGTAATCTACCATTACAAAACCCTTCATCTTCCAAAGTGTCTAATTCATCCATTATTTCTGCCATTATTTTAATATCCTTACCAAATCCAGAAGGCCCATTGAAATCACCCCTATAGGAATGATAATAATTAATATGAGGAGATATCACAAAAAATATTTTTTTCTCACTTAAATCCAATTTCTTATATCCTCTTACTATCCGTTTCTATGATTTTATTAATATGGTTAAAATTAAAAAGATTAATAAAAAAATGATATATCTTATAAATTTACATCTTTATGCTCTATAGAGATTCAGCTTATCTCTATATAGATAAATTTACAATTTTTATTATTACTTAATGTTGGCTGATAAGCGAATTTAAAATGATTTAAATAGGATAATTTAATTATACTTTCTATCATGGCAAATAAAATTAATGTTGCCTTAATTGGAATTGGAGACGTTGCTTCTGCATTAGTACAAGGCGTTTCCAATTATAAAAAAAATCCAGACAAAATTATTGGCTTATTACCAGATATAACCCAATATAGTATAAATGATATTAATTTCGTTCTTGGCTTAGAAGTGAATTCGAATAAAGTCGGAAAAGATATTAGTGAAGCAATTTTTGCAGAACCTAATTGTAATAGGGAGCTTTTTACTCCAGAATATTTAGATGCTCCAGTATTAAAAGGACCAATTTTAGATGGATTAGATAGTAATATTAAAAATATAGTTCCAGTTTCTGATGAGCAAGAACCAGTTGATATCGTTAAAGAGATGAAAGATCGCAAGGTTGATGTAGCTGTTATTTTACTTCCAACAGGAGCACATAAAGCAGTTAAATTTTATGCTATGAACGCACTTGAAGCTGGAGCATGTATAGTTTGTGGAATGCCTTCTCATGTAGCAAAAGATCCTGAGATTGTTAAAAAGGCAGAAGAATTGAGTTTGTCTTTAATTGGAGACGATGTTAAATCGCAAATTGGAGCTACAATTATTCATCGGTCATTAGCTAACCTTTTTCCAATGAGAGGTGCTATATTGGATAGAACAATTCAGCTCGACTGGGGAGGTTGTTCTGATTTCTTAAATCTTTTAACCCCTAAGCCTGATGGAGCCTTAGTTTATGAAGAAGGGAAACGTCAATCCAAAACACAAGCAGTTGTGGCTAAACTGCAAAATAAAGACACAGTAGATTGCCAAATTTCTGCTGTAGACTATATTCCATTCCTAAAAAATCAAAAAGAAGCGTATATGAGACTTGAAGGTCGTATTTTCGGAGGTGCACCTGTTAGAGTGGATATTACTATGTTTGTAGAAGATGGGAATAATTCTGCAGGCATTATTGCGGATTGCATTCGTGTATCTAAAATTGCGAAAGATAGAAAAGTTGGTGGAATATTACAGTCAGCGTGTTCTTTCTTTATGAAACATCCTCCTGAACAATTAGAAGATTATATTGCAAAAAGTAGATTGGTTCAGTTTATAGAAAATAAAAGAGAGAGATAATTAAGGAGCAAAATATTTTTACTAAAATATTTTAGTTAATTTTTTTATATCATATATGTTCTTGTCTTTAATCTCATTGGAATTCTTCCATCGATCTTCTGTCTTGCGATTACAAACTCATACATATAGTCAGAGATGAGACTTATTGCTTCAGGAATGTTTCTAAAGCTAGGAAAGTCGTTTATGTCTATGATCCATGGAGTTCCCTCTTCATTTAATATGTAATCAATACCAAAAACGGACATACCAAACTTTTTACTCAGTCTTAAAATTCTTCTTTTTAATTCTTTATCTACTGTGACTCTTATATGAACCATTTCGTATGGAGTTAATTCTTTTTGCTTTATTCTGTTATGAGCAGTTATAGATACGACCCATCGATCTATAATATATACTTTATACACAATATCAATTTTTCCTAAATATTCTTGGAAAAATAACTCGCTCTCATCTAAATTCTCAACCAATTTATTGAAATCTTCTGGGTTTCTTGCAATACCAATAATTCGATCTTCTTTAGGCATATCAGGAGCATTATGAACATCATGTTTGACAATAATTTTTGTCCCATTACAGCATGCTAAATAAGCTTCCTTGAGAGAAAAATATGATTTTGGAATAGGTATTTTTTTATATTTATCTTCAATTAGTTTAAAAGTTGATCTTCTACTTTCACATGTACGAACTGCTTTTATACTATTTAATAGAGGTATTTTAGGAGCATAGTTTTTAATACTTTCGTAAATTAATCGATTTTGTTTTTCAGAAAGTAATTTAACAATGATTAAAGATAGTGGATACTTTTTTAACTTTTTTCTAAAATATTTGACATCAAAAACTCCTTTTTTGGTGCCCTTATGAGGTAGTAGATTTACAATTTTAATATTGTAATTAACTTTGACAAATTGGGTGATTTTCTCAAAGATTTCGAGATCGCGATTACAAATGGCTCCAATATAGATTTTTTTTATTGACATAAAAAAAAATTACGGGAGTTTGAATTCTTAAAAACAAATGATCTTATATAAATCTATTTGTTATTTTAATACAATGGGAAAAGTTAAGATTGGAATAATTATTGATAGATACCATCTTGAGAAAAAAGTTTCTGAATTTTTAAAATATTTAAAATCGGTAGCAGATATTTCTTTATATATTGAGGAAACATATTGTTTTAAGTCTTCTAACATGATTTTTGATGAGGATTTATTTTTTGTAAAGGGAAAGGGAGATGTAATCTTAGCTTTAGTGAAACAAATTGAACAAGAGACTAAAATTCCAGTAATTAATCCTTTTAAAGGAATTTGGAACGCAATACATAGGTTCATGAATAGTGTTTTATTAAGAAAGGTAGGAATCCCTGTACCTGACTTTTCATTAAATCCAAGTGATTGTTCGCCACCTTTTAAGTCGTATATAATAAAAAATATTATTGATCAAAAAAATTACAAGTTTAAACCAAATATAGATAAAAGAAATGGTATGATGAAAGTAAGTGATGAGAGAGCTTTAAATGAAATATATGACGGATTTTACGGAGATATGGAAAATATACAATTTCTCTATTATCAAAAATTTATTGAAAGTGAATGGGAATATAAAGTGTATATTATTGGTGAGAAAATTTATTATTACAAGCAAATACCAGTGCTCATTAATCCTAATAAAATGGAGTCAAGGCGAAAAATTGATGAAATTCCAGAATTAAAAGACTTAGCTTTTAAAGCAATTGAGACTATTGGTCTAAAAATCACTTCTATAGATTTTCTTCAGGATAAAAATGGGCAATTCTTCTTAACTGATATTAATTCCACTCCTAATTTTAATTACATTAAGAACGGTCCTAAAATGGTTGGAGATTATTTAATAGAACAAGCGAAAAATGGATAATTTGTGAAATAACTATGAAAATTGGAATGTTAGCAAAAAAAAAATCTGGTATGACGGGTTTAATGCGCGATTTTTTTGAAAATGCAGGGCATATAGTTAAAATCTATACATTAGATAATCTATGCATAAATGATACTCTTTTTGAAAATGATTTCTTTGTCTTAAAATCAAAAAAAATAATTTATATTTATGCTGGCTATTATTTAGAGAAAAATAATATTCCTGTAATTCCAAATCCAAATACTATTTATAATAATAAAAATCGTATAGAAGCATATTACTATTTAAAGAAAGCTAATTTAATTTTACCTGATTTTTACTATGGTAAAGTCAAAGCATTACAAGAACACCTTAAATCAAGTGATTTTCCATTAATTAAAAAACCAATTATGGGTTCTGGTAGTAGGGGTGTGAAAATTATTACTTCATTTGATGATTTAAAGCAAAATGGTGATCATCCAGTATATTTAGAAAGATTTATTAAAGGTACTCATTATTTAGTCTACTTTATTGACGAAGAAATATGTATTTTAGAAAAACCTCCTTTGTCTAATGAACATGTGGAAATGAAAGAGATTCAAACATATAATAATTATAAGGATATTAGAGAAGTTGTAATCAGATGGAAAAATCATTACAATTTATTATTCGGTCATTTAGATATTGTTAAAGAACATAAAACTAATAGAATTTATATTGTTGATCCAGGTTCTTTTCCAGAGTTTACAAATTGGAAGTGCGATAAAAATCCGGCTCCAAAAATCTGTAATCTTATATTAAATAGATATGAAGATATAAAATTAAGTAATCGTAAAATAATCTAAAGAATTTAATAAAACAGGTTTCTTATAATTTTGAACGATTTAGATAAGCTTCAAGAAATAGAATATAAAGCTAAAAAAAATGTGTTAAGAAAGCAAAAAATAAAGCTT
Source organism: Candidatus Hermodarchaeota archaeon (assembly GCA_048885945.1). Classification (GTDB taxonomy): domain Archaea; phylum Asgardarchaeota; class Lokiarchaeia; order Sigyniarchaeales; family SOKP01; genus LW40-45. The sequence continues at coordinate 10,355 of JBHLLE010000045.1, forward strand.
TATAAAATAAAACATATTATTTTTGATTTTGGAGGTGTGATGATTGAAAAAACATTTGTCTTAAAGAATCTATTTAATCTTATTGAAGCTGACTTAAATATCTCCATACCATATAGTGAAGATTCATATTTTAGGAAATTAAGAAGACAAGTAAGTTCTGGAATAATATCATCTCGAGAATTTTTAGAAAAAATATTCGATCAATATCATTACCCATTTCAAAAAAAAGATGGAGCATTACCAGCAAAAAAAGTAAACGTGGATTATTATTTAGAACTCTGGTTCCAAATATATACAAAGGTTACGAAGTTCTCTTCAGAAATGGAAGAAATAATAAATAAATTTCACCAAGCAGGATATATTGTCAGTTTAATGTCAAATACTTTTGATATACATGCAAAATCCAATGAACTCAAAGGATTTTATAATATTTTCGATTATGTATTTTTATCTAATGAAATTGGATTTAGAAAACCAGATCTAGAAAAATATAAGTATGTACTAAAAGAGTTAGGTACAAGAGCCAAAAGATGTATTTTTAT
>JBHLLE010000046.1:0-10856 GCA_048885945.1 Candidatus Hermodarchaeota archaeon
AACAATGAATTTGTATGCTTATCGTTGTTATTGAAAAAATAGTCAAAGTAATTTGAGATTTTTGTTTTAGACAGTAATTTAATATCATAAAAAAGAATAGAAAGATATTAGTAATATAATAAAATATATTTATATAATTATTAAATTTTTAAAAACAGTAGAATCTAATTATCAGTTAATTGATAAAGGAAAAGTAAAAATGACGTTAACTCAAATTTCAGTGCAATTAGTAGATAAACCTGGAGAACTTTTAAAATTTACAAAGATGCTTCACAATAATAATATAACTATTATTTCAATAACTGTATCTCAAGTCCCAGGTTTATGTCTGTTCATAGTTGATAAAACAGAAGATTGTATAAAACTCTTAAAACAACAAAATTATGATATATCTTCTAAAGAGGTTATTGGAGTATTACTTCCTCATAATCCTAGTAGCTCTGAAGAAATTGAAAAAGTAGCTGAAATATTAGGTGAAAATGAAGTAAATATTGACTTTTTATATAGTACTTTTGTAAAAAAAACAAATATATTAGTTATTCACATAAGCGATATAGAAAAAGCTAGTCAAGCTCTTAAATCAAAAGGAGTATATCTCTTTAAAGAAGATTAATCTTAATTTTAATTTGATAATTTATACAATTAGATTTTTATTTTATTTAATAAAAATAAAATTGAGAGATTATTCTTTAATATCTTTTACAAATTTTAATTTATCTATTTTCTATTATTTTTTCTATTGATATAAATGATTTTTGAAAAATTAGCTCAAAGAATAAGAAGGGATTTAAGAAAAATCCCACTGCTTCAAAATTCTTTTTACTTCTTATATAAATTGTTTTTTAAACCAAGTCACGTAAGAAGGTTAAAAAAAGGGTTTTGTCCTTTATGTGGAAAAAATTCTTTCATGTTAATTGATTCAAAATTCGTTAGGGAAACGGGTATTTGTTTAATATGTTCTGCAAACACAAGATACAGATTTATGGCGGAGATATTAAAGAGATTGATTATTATAAAGTATTTTAATAATAAACTGGATAAAGAACGATTATATGATTTAGTTAAAAAAATTGAATTATGGCAATATCCTTTAAGAAAGGTTTTAAAAGTTATCAAATCAAAAAATATTTGGATTTATGAACCAAGTGCTTTAGGAGCTATGCATAATGTTTTAAAAAAACATCCAAAATTCGTTTATAGTGAGTATTGGCCTTATCCAAATTTGATTAGTGGTAAAATGTACGGAGGAATTCAATTTGAAGATTTACAATCCCTTTCATTTGAAGATGATAAATTTGATTTAGTCATAACCCAAGATATTCTTGAACATGTAAGAGATCTCTCATTGACTTTAAAAGAAATCTATAGAATACTAAAACCATATGGTATTCATGTATTTACAGTCCCAATTGGAAAAAACGAAAAAACGATTCATAGAATAGATAAAAATGATAATGTCCTTATAGAGCCTATTAACTATCACACGGATCACCTAGCACCAGAAGGTTCAAAAGTATATCGCGATTTTGGAACAGATATTACTGAAATTCTGAAAAATCATAAATTTGAATCTTTTATTTTAATACAAAATAAGGATTTTAAAAAAGGGATTTATAGTAAAGTCCATATAATAATATCAGTAAAGAAATAATATAATAACTCAATAATATTCCTATAATTCTTCTGGTTCTACTAAGATAAATTTTTTCTTTTTAAGCACTTCTTGAGCTTTACTATTATCGCTTACTCTAACAATCATCAATGTCGTATTATTAACTACACAATTATATAAATATTCAATATTTACCTCATTTTTCCCTAATACATCTGCGATGTCAAATAACGCGTTAGGATCGTCAGATAATTTTATTGCTAAAACGGCTGTCGCGAGAACTTCATAATTGTTTTCCTGCAATAATACAATACAATTATCCGGATTATCAACTAAAAGTAAAAGCAGTCCGTAATCTGGAGTTTCTGCAGCAGTTATAGATTTAATTTGAATGTTATTTTTATTGAGCAAATTAATAAATTTAGCAAGTACACCCGGATTATTCGGCAAAAATACACTAATTTCTGTTATCATTTCTTAAGTTCCACCTATTTATTATATAATTCAATATTATATATGTAGTATTTGATAAAGTGAGTTTAATTTTAAAATTTAAGTATTAAAAACTTTAATAAGTTTATTAAAGAGCTTGTCTCTCTTCCAACAAAAATCCTTTTTCTTTTAGGATTTGAGCTGCTTTTTCGTTATCGTCTACTTTCATCAATATTAAATGTTGATCTTTAATAAAGGTTGAGTAGAGATAATCAATATTGATCTGTTTTTCACCCATTATTTGAGAAATTTCTTGAAGACCTTTAGTATTACTTTCAGATTTAATCTTTACAGCGAGAACCATTGTTTCAGAAATCGGATAATCTTTTTCTTCTAAAATTTTGATACATTCGTCCGGTTTATCTACTAAAAGAAGAAGCATTCCATATTCGTCATTTTCTGCAACGGTAATTGCTCTGATTTCAATATTTTTTTCAATTAGTAAATCTAAAAACTTCTTTAACATCCCTGGTTTATTTTCTAACCAAACAGATAATTGTTTAAACATAGTAGTTTTTAACTATTAATTATATATTAAAGACCTTATTTGTAAGAAAATTAATAATTATTTTAATTCTTACCGTATTTAAATATTAAGAAAAAGAAAAGAAAAAAATTTGAATTCTTATCTCTCAAAACTCTTGTTTTTCTATTAATTTTACACCTTTATCCTTGAGTACTTCTATAGCTTTATTGATATTGTCTATTCTAAGAACTATTATTGCCTCGTTCTTTACCAGAGTTGAGTATAAGTATTCTATATTAATATTATTATCGCCGAGAGTTTTAGCTATTTCGTGGAGTGCCCCCGGTGTATCGGGGATATCTACTGCAATAACATCAGTAGTTGATACTAAAAAATTATTTTCTTTTAAAACATCTACGCACTCATTAACTTTATCAACCAAAATCCTTAAAATTCCATAATCCGCTGTCTCAGCTACACTAATGGCTCTCATATTTATATTTTTAGTCATTAAAATTTCTGTAAATTTTGCTAAAATGCCCGGTTGATTTGGTAAGAACACACTAATTTGCTTTAACATTTTTTTCTTTCACCTCTATATATTTTTAGATCGTTTGTCAATTACGTGTTTTGCTTTACCTTCAGAACGGGGTAAGGTTCCAGGTGCTACTAATTCAACACTTGCTTTTACCTGCAATATATTATATAATTTCAATTCAATATCGCTCTTGAATTTGTCTAAAACCTTCATCTCGTCTGAAAATGTGTCTGGTGTCAATTCAACTTGTACTGCAAGTGAATCGATTATATCTCTATCAATAATAATTTGATAATATCCTGCTACACCTGGGATAGACGATAAAACATGCTCAATTTGACTGGGGAATACATTAATACCTCGCACAATTAACATATCATCTGCTCTGCCCGTTACTTTACTCATTCTACCACAGGTCCTTCCACAAGCACATTTTTCCTTTGTGAATGTAGCAATATCATACGTAATATACCTTAATAACGGTATTCCAGTTTTTTCCAAAGTTGTAAACGCAAGCACGCCCTCTTCACCTTCGCCAACTGGTTCATAAGTTTCCTTATCCAACACCTCAACAACAAAAAAATCTTCCCAAATATGCATTCCGTCTTTCTGTTCACATTCAACGCTTACTCCAGGTCCATAGATTTCTGATAATCCGTAAATATCGTACGCATCAATTTTTAAAACATCTTCGATTGTTTTTCTTAAGTTATCTGACCAAGGCTCAGCGCCACATATTGCTTTCTTTAGTTGTAGTTTTTCTACATCAATCCCTTGATTCTTTGCGTATTCCGCAATATAAAGAGCATAACTTGGCGTGCATGTCAAAACTGTAGATCCAAAATCTTGCATAATCATTAATTGTCTTTCAGTATTGCCTCCTGATATAGGTATAACGGTGGCCCCAATATTTTCAGCTCCATAATGAAAACCAAGACCTCCTGTGAAAAGACCGTATCCATAAGCATTTTGAATAACATCCTCTTTTGTAATACCCGGAGCAACTACTGTCCTACTCATAAGCTCCGTCCAGTCAAGTATGTCCTTTTTTGTATAACTAACAACTGTAGGTTTTCCAGTAGTTCCTGAAGAAGCGTGTATTCTTATGATATCCTCCATTGGAACAGCATTCATTCCAAATGGATAGTGATCTCTTAAATCTGTCTTAAGAGTTAGGGGTAATTTTGTGATATCAGAAACGCTTTTTATATCGTTTGGTTTAATTCCAAGCTCATCAAATTTTTTATGATAAAATTCAACATTATCGTAAATATATTGTGCTAATTTTTTTAATTTCTCCCCTTGTAATTTTTCTAATTTATCTCGGGACATTGTTTCAGCTTTTTCATTCCAATAAATTGTCATTTTTTATGCATCTCGAATAATTTTTGCTTTAAATAATGATTTGGTGAATAATAAAAAAAACTAACATACGTCCTTATTAAAATTTTTGGGAAAAATTTCCCAAAACCAATTTATGGTCTTATTTTATTAATTTAATCTATTTCCTATTATTTAGATAAGTAGAATTAATTTTATTGAGGATGAGACCTTAAAACTCCTTTTTATTAATCATCCTTAATGTCATATTTTCTAGCCAAATATCACCTATTTATCACATAGTAAAAAAAAAGATTTTTATACCTTTAAATATAATTTAGTTTAATTTTAATCTATGGGATGAAATTCCCAATTAAGATTAGTTGAAAAAAAATAAAAACTTCATGTGAAAACAACATGTTAGATTGGACAATTTGGTTAGGAATTATCATTGGTATCCTAACGGTAGTATTAGCCTTCTGGATTACCTGGAAAAAAATACAAGCGGAGGGTGGTTAATTTGGCGTTGGAAGCAGGTGCTGAAATTTGGTTTTGGATCGTATTAGTAGCGTATCTTGCTTTCTTAGCTATAGCAGGTTATTACGCTAAGAAAAAAACTAAGACTCTAGAAGATTTTATGGTTGCTGGACGTCAGATTAGTCCTTTCTTAGTAGGTCTATCGTTTGGTGTGACATACTTTTCTGCTGTTATGATCGTAGGTGGAGGTCAATTCTCATGGTTATGGGGTTTAGCTGTAGTATGGATTGCATCTATAGATGTATTAGTGGGCGTCTTTATGGTCTTTGTATTTTTTGGAGAAAGAACCAAAAAATTAGGAGAACACTTTGAATCTATGACCGTTCCTCAATTCTTAAGTAAAAGATACGACGAGGAAAGGATTAGAGCGTTCACGTCTATAGTAATATTATTTTTTGAAACCATTTATTTAGTATCCATATACATGGGACTAAGTTTATTGATCTCAATTATAATGCCAGGAAATCCCTACGCTTATCCGATTGCTGTAGTTATCTGTGCAACTATTACAATATTTTATCTCAATGTTGGTGGAGCCCATGGAGCAATCTGGACAGATGCAGCTGAGGCTATGATTATGTTAGTCGGAGTAATATTGATATTCATATTCGGTATAATTGCTGTAGGAGGATTTGACGGGCTTACTGGCACTCTAGGTCAAATTGAAAGAGACGAAGGATATCCCGCAGGAGGTCTAACAACCTTTCTGGGAGCGGGTGGAATGGGATTAATCGGATACATCTTAGTTACATCTTTCGGTGTATGGGGAATGCCCCAGATGATTTCCCGTTTCTACACTGCCGAAAAGAAGAAACCTTTACGATGGGCTTTAGTCGTCTCGTGTGTTTGGGCTTTTGTAGTTGCAATATTTGCTTGGTTCAATGGTGCAATCGCTAGAGCATACTTTTATCGAAATGATAGAGCAAAATATAACGAGATTAACTCTGGTTTACCCTGGACAGTAGGAGAATCAGCAGTTCCAAACTTAATGGTAGCTGTATTACCAATAGCTATTGCGGCTATATTCTTAGCTGCAGTCACTGCTGCGTCTTTAACTACTGGAGAAAAAGTAATCATGATGGCAGCAAGTGGATTTTCTATCGACGTATACCAAAGAAAGACAGGATGTTCTGATGACAGAGCATTATATATTACTAAAATAACCACAACCGCAGTCGTTATAATTGCGGTAGGATTAGCGCTTTTAAAGATCGGTGCAGTGCTCGCGCTGTGCATGTTCGCTTGGTCTGCAATGGCAGCAGTTATATTAGTTCCTTACGTATTTGGGTTGTTTTGGAAGAAAGGTACCGCAAAAGCTGCACTTTATTGTGGAGTTATTGCTTTAATCGCTGCATTGGCTTGGAAACTATGTATGAGAGGGTATGACGTATTTTATGCCGTAGGTGGTGCCAGCGGCCTAAGAATATATGGTATCCTTTTTGGACAAGCTAGAAGTATTCCTGTTTTGAGTTCTCCCTGGTTATCATTTAGGATAGGGGATATTCACGAGTTTATCATATCTCAAGTAGCCGCGGTAATTGCTTTCCCTGTAATTTCAAAATTTACACAAGGTTCAAAACCAAGTGATGAGTTCTTAAAAGAAATTTTCGATGTAATGACTGGAAAGAGGTAAACTCAATTAAATCATTACTTCTAAAACCATAGAATTACTAAAAAATTCTCTTTTTTTTTATTTTTTTATTGATCTTGTTCGATTGAATATTGAGAACAATTAAATTAAAACAAAAAAGAGTAATTTGATATAAAATTATCTCTACTTCTGACTATTTATCATTTTTAGCCAGCCCTTATATCCATCCGGGCGATCTCTAATATCTTGGCAACGAATTGCTTTTCCTTCTTGCCTAGGAAGCGTTCCAGGATCAAAGATTGTAACATTTATTCCTAAAAACGTTGCTTCCCGCAAATTTTTCTCGAGTTCGTCTTGAGCTTTCTTTTTATCAACACCTGGTTTTACCTCTACATTTGCTGTTACCGTGTCCATTACTCCAACTGTGTGATACATTATTAAGTAAATATCTGTGAAATAATTTGATAAATTAAAAATTTCTTCTTCAATCATTGAAGGATAGACGTTAACACCTTTAATTACATGCATATCGTCTTTTCGACCTTTAATTCTATCCATTATGAAACCAGTTCTGCCACAAGGACACTCACTTTTATGTAATGCTGTAATATCACCGGTGCGATATCTAAAAATAGGAAGTGCTTCCTTGTACATACTAGTCATTACTAATTCGCCTGTTTCTCCATAAGGTAGTACTTCCCCAGTTTCAGGATCTATTACCTCAGGATAGAAATAATCAGACCATATATGCAACCCATTTTGTTCTTGGCATTCAACCGAAGGGCCAGGGCCGTAGCACTCCGTCATGCCCCAATTATCGTAAGCTTTTATACCAAGTCGTTCTTCAATGGTTTTTCTAGTAGATTCTGCCCAACCTTCAGCTCCTAAAATAGCATATTTAAGGTAAAGATCTTCTTTTTTTATTCCTTCTTCTTCCATTACTTGGGCTAATCGTAAACCAAAGGAGGGAATAGCGTGAAAGGAGGTTACTTTAAAGGTCTTGAAGAATTCTAATTGTCTCGACGTCATACCTGGTCCAAATGGAATTAGCATTGCTCCTATTACCGTACAGCCCTGTGCATAACCAAATCCTCCTGTAAATAACCCCGCAGAGGTCGTGTTCTGAAAAACATCCTTTTTAGTCATTCCTATTGCTCCTAAGTTTCGAGCACAAAGATAACTCCAATCATCGAGATCTTTTTGAGAATAATAGCCACAAGTTGGACGATGGCCAGAAGTACCGCTTGTAGCGTGCATTCGTATAACATCTTCTTTTGGAACACAAATTAACTTGTCAGGAAACGCATCAAGAAAATCTTGTTTTGTAATATAAGGTACTTTTTTAAAGTCTTCAACGCTCTTGATATCGTCTGGAGAAATGTCCGCATCTTTATATCTTTTGTTTAATGAAGGTATTGTATCATATAATCGTTTTAGCGTCCACTTTCCTCTTTTAATCCAATTTTCCTCTAATTCGTGCCAAGGTGTTTTTTCTCTTTTTTCATCGAAATAGTTATATTCCAATATTATTCAACTCTATGGTATTTAAAAAATATATAATAATTATATTGAGTACTTTGTATTAAAACCTTAAATATGTTAAAATCCTAAATCTCTTTATGGTTCTTATACTTTCAAAAGAGGATGTTAATCAAGTATTAACAATGCCCGATGCTTTAGAATACGTTGAGGATGCTTATAAACAATTATCATTAGGAAATGCGATTGTCCCTCAAAGGATATCCATTACCGATCCTGCTCCCGGTTTGACGCTTGTCATGCCAGGAATTATTGGAGGAAAAATAAACGCTCTTGCTACTAAAATTGTGTCTGTCTATAAAGATAATCCCGAAAAATACAATATGCCAACAGTTTTAGCTAAAATTATGGTTCAAGATATGGACACGGGTGACATAACAGGAATTATGGATGGTGCCCTTATTACCGCTATGAGAACTGGAGCAGCAACTGGAGTAAGCGTTAAATATCTAGCTCGTAAAGATAGTAAAATTCTAGGCATATTTAGTGGGGGCGTGCAAGCACGAAAACAAGTTGCTGCAGTTTACTGGGCGTTAGGACAAAAGCTAGAAAAATGTCTTGTGTACGATCTTAAAAGGAATGTAGCTGAAGATTTTAAAAAAGAATTAGAAAAGAATTTTGGAATTCAAATTGATATAGTAAAATCGGGAGATGATTTACTTTCAGACATTGACATTCTAGTAGCGGCTACAACTAGTACAGCCCCCTTATTTTCAGGCGATAAAGTTCCTGAAGGTATACATATTTCCTCAATTGGAGCACATGCGCCCACAGTAAGGGAATTAGATTCTATCACTGTCAAGAGAGCGTCTTTACTGGCTGCTGGATTAAAAGAGGCGTGTTTAGCTGAAGCAGGTGATTACATAATTCCCATTAACGAGGGAATCATAAGTGAAGATGATATTATATCCATTGGTGATATCATTACGGGAAAAAAACCTGGAAGAAAAACGGAAAAAGAAATAACTATTTTCAAATCGGTTGGAATAAGCGCTCAAGATGTCGCTGTGGCAAAGTTAGTGTATGATCGCGCAAAAAAAGAAGGAATTGGGCAAGAAATTGAATTCTAATTTAATACTCATAATTTAAATAAAAACTTAAAATCTGTTTCATATTTTTATCTTTGAATTTAATGTATTTCAAATAAGATTTGTTTTCAGAATATATAGAAAACATGAATAAAAAAAAATTTTATGAGAGTCATAAGAATTTTAGTCATAGATCTTTATTAGATTATTATATATCTCCAGGAATTAGATGTAAATTCGATATCCTAAAAAATAAGATTTCTAATAATACAAAATTCAATAATGGAATTGATTTAGGCTCGTCGGGAAATTCTTTTCTGTTATTTATGACCAATCTTCATCATAAATCATTTTTCGATTTAGCTAATTTTCCTTTAAGATTATATAAGTCAAAAACTTTTTACTATCCAGTATGTGGAGATCTGACTTATTTACCTTATAGAGCTAATTCATTTGACTTTGTAAGTGCCTTAGATGTGTTAGAGCACATTAAAAACGATAAAATTGCGATTTCTGAGATGAGTAGAATATTAAAACCCGGTGGACTCGCTATTATTACGGTTCCCCATAGAATGAAATTTTATTCTAATCAAGATCGTTTAATTGGGCATTTTCGAAGGTATGAGATTACTCGAATAGTAGATATAATGAGGAAATACGATTTAAAGAGAATAAATACTTTTGGTGTTTATGGTCGGCTAATGAAGATATCCGATATTCAATCTGCCGATCCGGAAAAGGTAGAAGAGAGCTTATTAAAATTAAGGTCTCGATATCATTCGAACCTATTTTTCCGTGCCGTGTGGGAAATATTTGTTAGAATAAGCTCAAAAATTATGAAATTCGATGCAAATAACTGTCCTATAGGAAAAATTATGAATATTGGATTTATTTTTAAAAAAGAATTACCAGACTAATAGGTTTAACTTTTAATAATGAAATACTAGTAAAATTAGCTTAAGTTTTCTCTCTTCATTTTTTCAAATAGTTTTTTATATTCTTCAATAAAGTTTTCATCATTTGAGTCTTCAATCTTTTCTACGAGTTCAATTGATTTTTTTAAGGTATCTGCTCTTCTTTTAATATGATTGAGAAAGAATTGCTTATTAAAAGTTCCTTTCGACACGTTTAATTGAGCTTTCATTTCATTGATGCTTTCTTCCATTTTATTCTCAACTTCAATTACTTTTTCAAAGACACCTAGCATCAATTCCTTCTTTCTTTGTTCTAATTTAAGACAATTATCGCAGACAATTTCTTTAAGTTTATCCTTTTCACCTTTGTTAATCATAAATGCGTTTCCACAGCGTGAACATGGTACTAATTCTAGAAGAAGTTTAGATTTTTCATTATTATTTGTCATAATATGTCTCATCAAAATATCTAAAATGATCGTGACTACTTAATATTAATACATATTTAGTAATATAATTTTACGGATTTTATTATTATCAATTCAATAAAAAAAATTATAACAGAATCTATATTTCAAAAAATAATGGAATTAACTTGGATTATTATTTTAATATTAATAATATTAGGTTTTTTTGTAGGTATCGTTAGCGTTATTGCGGGTATTGGAGGAGGAGTATTTTTCGTTTCGATTTTAACTTTAGTGTTTCTTATGCCTATTAAAGTAGCAATTGACACTTCTACTTTTATTATCCTAATCTCATCTGGAGCGGGTTTTATAACTTATTTAAAAGACAAAAGAATCGCGTTAAAACCAACCT
>JBHLLE010000047.1:0-10793 GCA_048885945.1 Candidatus Hermodarchaeota archaeon
AACAATTTTTCCAATTTAATTTTTAACAAATCAGGATTAATTAGGTCAAAAACTCTTATCCCCCACCGAGCGACCTTGTCTGAATAGGTTGGACCGATGCCTCTTTTGGTAGTGCCTGCGCTATATTTACCTTTAGATTGCTCCTCGAGTCCGTCTAAAATACGATGAAATGGAAAAATAACATGGGCAGTAGAACTCAATTTTAGATTAACCATCTTACCCGAGTTTCTTAAATTCTTAATCTCCTCGAGTAATAATTTTGGGTCTATTACACATCCATTCGCAATGATTATCTCTTTTTCCAATGGGGCTCCCGAAGGTATTAATTTAAATTTATATTTAACACCATTACATACAACAGTATGCCCAGCATTTGACCCTCCTTGATATCTTACGACAATATCCGCTTTTTGAGCCAAGTAATCGACAAACTTTCCTTTTCCCTCATCGCCCCATGAAAGTCCACAAACAGCAATCGTATTAATATTATTACTCATAATTTATAATCCATTAAATTAAGATAAGTTTTTTTTATATTATTAATTCTTTTTGATAAGCCTTAAATAACTGATAATCATGTTAAAAATTTCATTCCAAAATTGATTATTCTTTAAGATTTATAAAATTTTTCAGTGTATTTCAATATCTATAGAATGATTTTTATAGGTGGATTTTTTTTAAAATTCTAGACTTACACTAATTTTTATTCTGTAAAATGCCGAAAAAAGCTACGATACTTTTTGATCTTTCTCATTCTGAAATGCTTGATATTTTTGATGAAGACTTTACAGAATTTTTAGAATTATTAAAATCTTTAAATTTAAAAATAAAAACAAATAGTAATAAAAATATCACAGAAAAAATTCTGGAAAATATCGATCTGCTTATTCTTGGGAATCCAATTGATAATTACTTTTCGAGTATAGAAATAAAGAGTATTGTAGATTTTGTTAGGGAAGGTGGTAATCTATTATTAATTAGTGAATACGGAGCAGATTATTTACAAAAAACAAATCTCAACGATATTTGTGGCAAATACTTTGGTATATATTTTCAAAAGAATATTGTAAAAAAGAAAGTAGATACAAACCATAATTGTACGAGTATTTTAAACATCCAAAACTTTTACGATCATAAGATAACAAATCAATTAAGAAATATTATTTTAGCAGGTTCGTGTTCTCTAATTATAAATAAAAATTCTGAACCAGTCTTTTACTCTGAGCAATCTTGGACGGAAATTTACAATGATTCGATTAAAGAATGGACAAACGAAGAGGAAGATGAGAGAAGACAAATTGTTGCTGCTTATACAAAATATGGAAGAGGTAAAATTTTCGCATTAGGAGACATCGATATATTTACGAACGATCCTAATATCGGATTGAAACGCTTAGATAATCGCAAATTTATCACTAATTTATTTGATTGGTTCACAGAACCGGTGGATAAAAAAGACGTTATAGGTTGGGTTTTAGATACTATGGGTGCATTCCAGGCAGAATTCAAAAAAATCAACAATAAAATAAACAACATAATTGAAACAACATCAATCTTAGAAAAACGAATAAGTAGTTTAGAAGAAAAAACACATCAGAAAAGTATTAAGGAAAAATCAACTGAAAAAGAATTAACTTAAGGAAAAGTCAATTAATTGTGTGATACTATCGTTTAGTTAATATTTTGCAAGAATGTGAAAAGCTAATTATAAAATTAATATCAATCGCTAATTTTTTAGAATTCCACCTATTTTTTTAAAAGACTACCTTAAAATAAGAACTTTAATTATTCTAACAAAGTAAACGAGGAGTGAAAAAAATGCCTTTAAAATCACCCGAAGAATATTTAAAAAGCATTAAAAGAGAAGTAAATCTCTATATTTTTGGCGAAAAGGTTAAGGAATTTTGGAACCATCCAATTATAAAACCCTCAATTAACACAGTTAAAAAAATTTATGAATTAGCTCAAAATGAACGTTATAAAGATTTGATGACTGCTAAATCACATTTGACTGGAAATGTTGTTAATAGATTTACCCACATTCACCAGTCCATTGATGATTTGATTAAAAAAGTAAAAATGCAGAGATTACTAGGACAAAAAACGGGTTGTTGTTTCCAACGATGTGTGGGATTTGATGCTGCTAACGCCCTATATTCAGTTACTCACGAAATAGATAAGAAATATAACACGAATTATCATCAAAGATTCAAAAAATACTGGATGGAAGTACAAGATCAGGATTTAATGGTCGGTGGTACTATGACCGATACAAAAGGGGATCGAGGTAAAAGACCAGCTGATCAAAAGGACCCTGATCAATATTTACATATAGTCGATGAAAATAAGGATGGAATAATCGTAAGAGGGGCAAAAATTCATCAAACAGGTTTTTTAAACTCACATCGGGCTATTATAATGCCAACACTTAGATTACATCCTGATGAAGAGGACTATGCTATAAGTTTTGGTATAGATACTACAGCAAAAGGAATCATCATGATCTACGGAAGACAATCGTGCGACACACGAAAATTAGAAAATTATAAGGAAGAGATTGGTAATTTTAAATATGGTGGCCAAGAAATATTTGTTATATTTGATGATGTCTTCGTTCCTAACGAGCAAATTTTCATGAAAGGCGAAGTTGATTTCTCAGGAGAATTAGTTAATAGATTTGCTGGGTTTCATAGGCAATCGTATGGAGGATGTAAAGTGGGAGTAGGGGATGTTTTAATAGGAGCTACTGCGTTAATAACAGAATATCAAGGAGTCGAGAAAGCATCGCACATTAGAGATAAATTGGTAGAGATGATTCATTTGAACGAAACATTGTTTAGTTGTGGAATTGCCTGTAGTTCCCAAGGTTTTGAAAGAGAAGCAGGAAATTTTGAAATGGATATGCTATTAGCTAACGTATGTAAGCAGAATGTTACGAGATTTCCTTACGAAATTTCGAGGCTGGCAGACGATCTCACGGGAGGTATAATAGGCACCCTTCCTTCAAAATCAGATTTGCATTCAGAGGAGATCGGTACACTTTTAAGAAAATATCTTACTGTTTGTGACGGAATTCCCGTTGACGACAGATATAAATTACTACGATTCATCGAGAACTTAAGCATGGGTGTTGGCGCAGTAAGCTATAAAGTAGAATCAATGCATGGAGCTGGCTCCCCTCAAGCACAAAGAATAATGATAACTAGACAAGCAATGTTAGAAGAGAAAAAGCAACTAATTAAAGATATCATTGATATTGAATGAGATTAATTATTTATTTTTCTCTTTTGAACTATTATAAAACAGTTCTAAATTAAATGAGGTTTTAAAAACACTTTTTTGTGTGTTAATAGTATTAAATACTAGTATTAATTATAAAGTAATTGATAAAGAAAAAACCAAAGTAAAATATAGAAATTTCTTTAATTTTTCATGAAAATCCAAAAATTACATAACAGTTTAACTGTAGTTATGATGGTACTCATTCTTTTTTCCATGAGTCCTTTATTCTACTGCGATAGTGATGATTATGAAATAGATGTAGATGAAAATAGTAAGGTGGTTTGGAAAGTCTCCGATGTTGATGAGGATAAATTAGATTATTTATTATCAGTATCAGATGTGGATGTAGATGAGTTTGATTATGAGGAAGATGATAAAATAACTTTTGAAATTAATTCCATAGATGAGATTTCTGATGAGTATTATATAATTAGATATGATTATTATGAAAATGATGAAGAATTAGGAACAAGAGCGGAATATATTGCAATGGATCCAGAAGACTTAGCAGACGATTTGGAAGATTTAGCATTAGAAGAGTATTCTACAATGTTTGTGTTAACCGACACAAGAGATTATTTAGATGAATTTGGAGACGAAGTAGCTGATATTTATAAAAATATTATATATAACGCTGGGTCATCAATTATTATAAATAGTACAATTGGTACTTTTTTATTTTGGTTAGAGATGGAATACGATGATCGTGTCATTTTAGAGGAACTTTCCTTGGTCTATGATGTACAGGAAATCTTTAAAATGGAACAAAAAAATTATTCCAGATTGCCTGAATTTCCTATTTTTTTGGTATTAATAATTATTATTATAATCGTGATAGTAGTCTTATTAGGAGTGGTAGGATTAATTGTTTTTTTTAATAAAAATGCAAAAAAAAATAGAAAAATAATAACTCCTATACCAACAGAATCTCCGGATAAAACAGAAGAACTAAGTTTAGTAAAATCAAAGGAAGATTCTAAAACTGAGAGCGAAAGAGAACCTGTAAAAACATTGTATTGCCCGAATTGCGGAACAGAAAAAGAAAAAGATGCCGTATTTTGTACATATTGTGGAACTAAGTTTTGAATTCTACAAAATTTTTTCTTTTTTAAAAATCTGATTTAATTTACTAATTAAATCATAAAATAAGGAAACTATATAATCTAAGTTAATTTGATTAAATTATGAGCGCTAAACCATATGACGAGATTTTTTCTTTGTTTGAAGAAATCTCAAATAGTTTTAAAAGAAAGAATCAATATTTTGACATTTTATACGATTCAATGTCAACAATTAGAATTACGAAATCCCGTTCTGAAGAAACTGTTTCCGTCAACGCAAAAAAGTCAGGTATCGTAGCTAGAACATTCACTGGTTCTTGGAAAGAATGTGCAATAGAAGAGGGCTCTAATCCTAAAGAGATTTTGAATATTCTCCCAAAAGTCGCAAATAAAGGAGAAAATATTAATGAATTTGAAGGTTGGACCTTAAATAAAGAGATTAAAACTAAAATCGATCCATTAGATGTACCAATTAACGAGAAATTGCAAAAAATTAGAGAGATTTTTAATTACATAAAAGACTATGATGCTAGAATCATTAATCCAATTATAGGATACGGAGAAAGCGTGATAACCCGTATTTTTGTTAATAATGAAGGATGTAAGTTGCGTCAAGTTTTACCTAGAATTAGACTTTTTATTCAACCCGTCGTTAAAGAAGGATCAAACATAGATTTTGACTATTATTCCATTGGAGCAGAAAAAGGATACGAAATAATTGAAGAAATTGTGAACCAAAAATTAGAGGAAATAATTCAAAATTCTTTAGATATGCTTAAAGCAGAACCATCCCCCTCAGGAAGATTTCCTATAATCCTAGACCCTGATATGGCGGGTTTAATTGCCCACGAGAGTTTTGGACATGGATTAGAGGCAGATCAAGTTTTAAGAGAGAGGAGCTATTTAAAAGATCTTATAAATAAAGAAGTTGCCTCTAATATATGCGTAATAGGCGATTCTCCAAATATAGAAGGACAATATGGTTCGTATTTTTTTGATGATGAGGGGATACACGCTAGTAAAAATTTGTTAGTTGAAAATGGGATCTTAAAAGATTTTATACACAATAGGAGAACTGCGTCCATCTTAAACTCTACGCCAAAAGGAAACGGTAGGAGAGAAAGTTTTGCCCATCCCGTTTTAGTTAGAATGACTAATACTTATTTTGAATCAGGAGATTATAACTTGGATGAAATGTTATCAGAAATTAAAAATGGGGTAATGTTATGCCGTGGCTTTTTTGGAATGGAGGACCCTCTCGGAGGCGGAATTCAATGCACATCTAAGAAAGGTTATTTAATTGAAAATGGTGAAAAAACAAAGCTACTCAAATCTATTACTCTTAGTGGTTCTGTATTAGATCTTTTAAAAAATATTGACGCAATAAGTAAAGATGAGAAAATACTCCGTCCTGGAACATGCGGAAAAGGAGAAGAAGATTTTGTTCCTGTCACTTCAGGGGGGAGTTATATTCGAGCTAAAAACGCTTTAATTAGTCCAGGGTGATTAAATGAATAAAGAAAGCGTTGAGTTAATAGAAAAAGAAATGAAGGCAAAAGATATTCGGGAGTATGAAATCTATTGTACTGAAACAGATATATATGAAACAGAATTCCTAAAAAACTCTGTAGATATTGAAAGAGAAGTTAAAGATTTTGAATATATTCTCCGAATTCTTTCTCAAAAAGAATCAGGAACTGGTATTGGAATAATTAAAGGAAATTCATTGAATCCAAAAGATATTGAAAAAAACATTGACATGTGTTTAATATTGGCTAAAAATAACCTTGGTCCACGATACAATTTTCCAGAAAGTAAAAATTTTCTTAAAGTTAAGACATCGGATGCTAAAATTATAAAGGATCCTATAGGAACCATGAATAGATCTTGCGAAGAATTAATTACAGAGATAAATAGTCAGAAAGACGTCTTTCCTACTTTTGGCAGATTAAGAATCCATGTTCAAAAAAAATGTCTCAGAAACAGTAATGAATTAGATTTAGATGCGCTGAAAACTTTCTTTTTTATCGAATTTGCATTAAAAGCGCAAAATAATGGAAAAATGGCAGAATCATGGGAAGTAGAATATATTAAAGAAATAGATCACCTAAATTTTAAAGATCGGGTTGAAAAATGGGTACGCATTGCGAAAGATACTTTGAGAGCCACCATACCTAAAGCCTCAAAGAATGCTATAGTCATTTTCCCTCCAAATGTTCTGAAAAATGCTCTAAATCCTGTTATTGGTTTTCATACTTCAGGTAGAGCATTCCACGAGAAGGTTTCATTATTGAAATTGGATGATAAAATCGCCTCAGAGGAAATCACCTTAATGGATAATGGATTATTAGAAGGAGGGTTAATATCTAACTCTTGGGATGGAGAAGGTAATCCACATCAAAATAATATCGTAATCGAGAAAGGGATATTTAAGAAAAGATTATACGACCAAAAATTCGCTATTATGGGGAATACGGAGTCAACTGGTAATGGTTTAAGAATTGCAGATGGTTCTGTAATCAATAACATAACAAATTTTCAAATGGAGCCCGGAAAAGTTTCTATTGATGATCTTATTTCAGGTATTAAAGAAGGATATTACATAGAAAAATGTTCTTGGCTTAATCCGGATAAATTTTCAGGTTCATTTGGTACCGAAATAAGAAATGGATATTTCGTTGAAAATGGGGAATTTAAACATCCTATTAAAGGAGGAAATATTAGTGGAAACGTGTTAAAAATGATTAAAAATTGTCAAAATATTTCAAAAGAATGTGAATTTTCAGCCAATTCACTCTTACCTTACATTGCTTTTAACGATTTAAAAATTTCCTCTTAAAATAAAAAAAAAGTAAAAATTAAGTTCTTATTTATTTTTTCTTCCTTCTTTTTACTGTTTCTTGGAATTCTAGCATTATTCCAAAATTTTCTTCAGTATCAAAAAAAGCAAATCTCTGTTTACCAATTTGACCATAATGAATCATCTCAATTCCTGCCTTCTTAAATGCTTCTATATATGTATCCAAATCTTCGATAAAATAACTAAGATGTTGAAGTCCTTCTCTTCCAGAATCTAAAAATTCTGTAAAAATGCATTCTCCTTCAACAACTTCAATTAATTCGATCTGCATATTATTGAAACGGCTCATGGCAATTTTAAGAGTAATGTTTCTTTCTTTTCCACGAGATAAGACGGTGCCTTTATCTTCCATTATTGCAAACTCAGGCATTCCATAAACCAATTCCATTATTTTAGCTCGTTCTTCGGCATTCTTAACAATAAAACCTAATTGAGCTACTTTAAGGTCACTAAAATCAATTTCTAAAGGTTTCTTAGACATTTTAATACGCCATTTTTAAATTTGATTCTTAAATTAAGTTATGTTAAAAATATTTAAATTTTTATTGGAACAACTTCTTAGAACGAAAAGATGTTTCCTGTATCGTATATGGCTTCATTTAAGCCAATTTGGATCTCTCCGCCAGAAGTAATTTCTATTGACCTATTTATACCATTCAAGACTCTATCCATTAAAAAATCAAAAGCATTTATGCAATCTTCAAGTTGTTCTAAATTATGGATGCGTACGCTTTTCGAAATAGCAGGTAATAATTCTGGAATAAAATCATTGCTCGTCATAATCTCTTCTATATCGAACATGGTATCTTCTGTGCGTGAAAACGGATTAAATAGATCCATTTTAGCAAATAATAATTTGCACACAAAAATCGAAGCTTTAATTTCTCTCATTATAAATTTAATTGCGTTTACTTTTTCAGGAAGAACCGTAAAGGTGGCCATTTTCAAAAGTTTTTCACTGGTAATAGAATCTTTTTCGTCTATTAACCCTTTAACTCTCTCTGATACTCTTTTCTTTTGAATCATTAATTTGAGAGCCATTTCATTTTTTTCGTAGTATTCTTTCGATAAAGCAAATAGAAATGTTAAATTTTCATCAATCTCGTCATCAAATAACGAATCTAATCTATAATTATTAGATTTAAAGTTATGAATGAAATTTCTAATAATTAAAAATTTTAGTTTTAATCGGTGTAAAGCAAAATATATACAAACCCGCGTTTTTGCGTAAGGTGCTACATTTCCCATTCTAAATCTATCGTGATGATTTCTTGCATACATAACAAGTGGTTTCACCTTTGGAACTGCACAATTCATAAAGAAATCAATAATATCATTTTGCGGTTGTTGACCCCTCATCCCTAAAATATCTATTAGCCTTTCACTCGAGGGTCGAGACTCCGGAATTTCTTTTATTCTATCATAATTAGAATTAATTAAATATAATGAGATTATGGTTTCCATTTCTAATACAGTTCTACAAGGTATGAATACCTTACTAATATCATTTAATATACTACTACTTTCAGGAATGAAGATCGCCTTATTTTTATTATAAAAAATTCTTTTATATAATTGTAAATAAAACTAAACTATTAAATCAATGCTTAATCACTTAAATATTAGTCCACAATCTAAAGGAACCTATTAAGCAAGTTTTTTTGAGGTATAAATTTAGGAAAAAAAGATTTATGAATTTTTTTTATTTTAAAGTATATTTTTATTATCCTTTTTTTTCTAATGGAATTTCAATTAAATTATAATCCCTCGATCCGAGTCCAATTTCCTCAGCAGCTTTTAATTGCAATTCCCAATGCTTTGACTCTTTTCCGTCAATATTCATATCCATTTTGTTTGTCTCCCCATCAAATCTAGGAAGATAAGAAAACCATTCACATATCCCATCCTTTATAGGTAGGTTTGTCATTTCACTTAAGACCGAATGGGGGTTCATCATCGATAGATGTGTTAGGTCAATACACGCTTGGTCTAAAGCTACGGGATCTACTGAGGATAAGACTCCAATATCTGGAATAAATGGAATATCACTGGCTCCACCACAGTCGCATTGGTATGCGATATCAATCGCATAATTTAGGTAAAAAAGATTCTCTTTTTTAAAATAATCTACCACACCTACAGCATTATCTACCAGTTGAGTTATGAAGTCCTCACTTGTCGATCCGCCGATATCAATAACTTTATTTTTGCATACTGAACTACACATATAGCAATACTTGCATTTAGCTTCGTCACGATGGATTTTACCATCTTTTCCTTGAGTTAGAGCGCTTGTCGGACATAATCTTAAACAAAGTTCGTAATCTGAAATTGGTGCCTCTAAGTTAAATTCAAACTTTTTACCCATATGAGCTTGTACTTTACCTCCTTTTGATACACACCCAATGCCGAGATTTTTAATAGCACCCCCGAATCCTGCTCCAACATGTCCTTTAAAATGAGAAGCGAGTACCATCTTATCGAATTCTCTCAATCTACCAGCAACTAAAACTTCGTTAAACCTCTTACCGTTTATTTTTTGAAGTTCAAAATCAGTTCCATTAATACCATCCAACATAAGTATTTTAGCACCCATTGTCTCATCTGTAAAACCATGCAACAAAGCTACTTCTAAATATTCTTTTTCAGTTGCGCGACCACTATATTCTGTATGAACTCCGGTAAATTCTTCAGGAACACCCCAACCACAGGATTCTGCGACATGAGGAATCCCACCTAATTTTTTTACGTAATCGCATAAAAATCGTATGTAAGCAGGTCTTAGATATCGTGTATTTTCAAGCGCACCAAAATGAGTCTTGATTACAACTTTATCGTTATTCCTTACTTTATTTTCGATTCCTAATTTTTCCAGTGCCATAGGTCCTTTGACAGTACTCATGCTTTCTTTCTGAGAATGAGTTCGAGCCGTAAAAAAATACACATCTGATTTCAAATTTTTCACATTACACAATTCTATTTATGTTTAATAAATATTTTATGATTAAAGATTTAGACGATTAATTCAATAATTATTTTAGCATTAATTAATTTTATTTCTATATAGGATAATAATTATTAAAAAATTAAACTGGAACACTTATGGCTCGTTGTCCTGAATGTGCTGGTAAGATGGAGTTTATGTCTGCTACGAAAAGGCTTGTATGTAGTTCTTGCGGATTATCCTTGATGAGATCAGAATTAGAGGATTACTGGAAAAAGATTAAGCAACAGAATGTAAATGACACTGACGATTTTCAACGCAAGAAGAGTCGACGTAAAGAGTGGCTAGAATGGTACTCCAAAAGTAAAGCAGAAAAGGAGAGATATTAAAAGAATAGATCTTTCAGTTTTCAAGAGAATTTAAGACTAGTTGAAATTCTTCGATATAAATTGTAAAGGATAAACGAAAAACTCATTTTAAAAATAGTTTTTGTAAGTATTGACATTTAGCTAATGATAAAAAAGGTAAAGAATTAACTAAATTTCTTTTTAAACAATTCTACTAAATATTCTTCCAATTTTGAAGGAGGAATATCTAATAAAGTGATTTGTAAATGCCGTCCTCTTTGAGCATCTTCAATTCGAAC
>JBHLLE010000048.1:0-705 GCA_048885945.1 Candidatus Hermodarchaeota archaeon
ACGAGTTATCCAATTATCGGAAAATTCTGGAATCATCGCTAGAATAGAACCTCCAACCCATACAGAATAGGTACGCTCAGCGGGAGCTATAATTTTTATCCCTTGATTTTTCATCTTTTTTCTTGCCAAAATTATTTCAAGTTCACGATATATCCTCGATTTTAAATTAGGAAACATTGAAGAACCCCCTGACAAAAATATGTTATTTAACAGATTGGGCCTAATGTCAACATCACAAAGTTCAATAGAGTTCATAATCGCTTCTGGAACTGAAATACTTTCTATATTAATTAAAGATGGATCAAATAAAGCTTCAGGTAGCATAAATCGCTCTTTTGAAAGAGTTATTGTAGAACCGTCTGGAAGCGAATAATTTTTAGTATATTCTTCGCTTTTTTTAAGATCTTGATTATAATCTAAAGAAACAAAAGACGCTTTTTCTTTTAAAACGCGTGCTAATTCTCTTCTTATTGAAGAGTCTACTGAAAAACCAATAGAACCTAAAAGCGTTTCCATATATCGAGTTAAAGCTCTTCCACCAATATTTAAAACTTTAATACCATGATCCAATTTATACCCTTCGTATATAGGGACAATTCTAGTACTACTATCACCTATTTCAACTATTAAACCAGTTCGAAACCCTCCAGAATAGAGAGTACACAAAGAATCTAATACAGGATAAAATGCCATACATTGATAATG
>JBHLLE010000048.1:715-5486 GCA_048885945.1 Candidatus Hermodarchaeota archaeon
AAAAAGCTCAAATATCTTTTTCAAATCGCTTTTTGGAAACATAGGATGTTTCGCAAAAAGAACGTTAACTAATGAGGGATCAATTCTTAAATTATAAAAAATATAATCTAATATTTTTTCGAAATGATTCCAATCCACTATTTGGCCTTTTTCAATAGGAGAAAATATTTTATATAATCCAAGAGACTGAATTTCTTCACCAACGTAGAGTTCTTGTTCTGCTCCCCCTCCATAATGAGAATCGAGATCGTGATATTTGGGTTTTCCAACAAGCGTGAAAAATACTTGAGAGGGGTAATCTTCTCCTGCGAATCCCGCTTTACTAGAAAATTGTCCTATATCCAATATTATTGTAAGATTACCCATTTTATTACATCAAATATTTTTTCTGTTTTTTAAATATATTAATTGACCTAAGTTATTTAATTTTATACTAAGAAATTGATGTTGTGCAATTCTCTTTAAAATGTTTTATATCATGAAGATAAGTAGAAAAATAAATATGAATTTTGATAAATTCACTATTCTCCGCGCATAATTTTCTTTAACCGATTTAACTCGTCCAACATTTCGTCCCTGAGTGAACTTAACCCACCACCTGGTGCAGCTGCAACCGCTGCTGGTGCTGCAGGCGTACTAGGTGCTCCTGGTGGAGATGCTCCTGGTGGACCGGCGGGTCTTTTAGCAAATGTTGGTGGTTTTGCTCCTGCGGGTGCTTGTGGAGGTCCGCTTGATCCTGGGGCTGGCGGTAATTTTGGTGCTGGAGGTAATCCTGAGCTTTTTCCGGGAGGACCTGCTGCTGGGGCTTTTGGTGGACCCCCTCCTGGCGATATCGGTGGACCTCCTCCTGGTGCTTTTGGTGGACCTCCTCCTGGCGCTTTTGGTGGACCTCCTCCTGGCGCTTTTGGTGGACCTCCTCCTGGCGCTTTTGGTGCACCGCCAGAAGCTGCTGCCGCAACTGGAGCAGATGAAGGTGCTGCGCCACTTCCGCCTGTTCCGCTTAATAAACTGAATAAAGTAGACGCCGCTGCTGCTTTCGCATTATCAGCCGCTGCAGGTGCAATCTTTGTAGATGATGTACTAACCGTCGTAATTTCCTCTTCAATAGTAACTCCTTTTAAATCTTTTTGTGCTTTCTGAAGGGATTCTAAGAATTCGTTTATTCCCTTAATTGTGCTTTCTAATTCGTCTGCCAATCCGGTTAAACCTTTTTTCAAAAAACCAATGACACGGTTCAATTTTTTCTGTTCTTTCGAAACCACTATTTAATCAATTCCTAAGTTTTATTAAAAAATAGATTAATCCATATACTAGTATATTTTATGACTATAATTTTATTATATTGATATGAATATAAAAATTTATATTTTTATTCTCTCTATTTCTATAAATTTTGTTTTATGTTCTCACATCTGAAAAAAAAAAAATTAAAAATACTAAATCTAATAATTATTTATTCATACTATTATTAATATAATTAAAAATTGTAATATACAAATCGTAAGAAAATTACCTACAAATTATTAATCTTTAAGAATATAAACGGATTTTAAAATCTTGTAAAGGTGAGAAAAATCGCTAAAAAGGAATTGTTTATTAAACGGGTCTATGAAATAGTAAACGAGCTCAAAATACCTTTAATTGATGAAAGAGTATATGAAAAAGTAGCTTTCAATGCTGGCTCGGGAATTGCGAATGTAACATTTAAGTTTGAGGAGGACGAATCTGTAATTCGGGGATTTCTCGGATTAGCAGAATATTTTCATACCGTGGTCGTAAAAAAACGTGATGAATTTTATATCCCTCATAATTCTCTGTTATTCCGATTAGTAAGCTCATAAAATCACACAATTTTTTTTTACTTTTCTTTATTTTTCTATTTGAATAATGTTTATCAATTCAATTTTTTCGGTTTATTAAATCAGTGAAGAAAATTGAAAAATATATTAAAAACTTAAATTTACTTCTTTATTCAGCTAGCCAATCAATAATTCCATTTTCGTTATAATTTCCCCATTTTGCGACTGCCTTTCTTTGCGCTCTTATATTTTTTCTTGGTGCGTTAATAGCTTCGTAATCAGTATACTCGTATATTGCGAGACCCCCTTCGTTATTCCCGATTTCTTTAATATAGTATTTAATTTCCTCTTCAACATCTTTAGGTGTACCATTAATAAAAGTAGATTGAATGTTTGAACTAAGCCAAAACGCGATTTTTCTTTCGGAAGCAAACTGTTTAAAATTTTCGACTCCTGTCATGTGGGGGCTGTCAAACTCCATTACGTCAATACCAACATCTATAAATTCGGGTAATAATCCGAGTACATCTCCACAAGAATGAAGGATAAAATCCATTCCTAAATCGTGAGTTAATTTAACAATTTTTTTATAAGAATCTTTAAAATGTTTTTTAAATATCCTTGGGCTTATAAACGCAGATTTTTGAGTACCAAAATCGTCAGTTAAGAACATAGAATCCAATAGAGGGCAATGGTTCTTTAATTGTTGAATAACTCCTAAGTTATAATCAGTGACTGCGTTTATTAACTTACTTAAATACATTGGACGTCTATTCCTGGCTAAATCTATAAGAAGTTCGCTAAAACCTCTTAGTTGAGAACATCTATTAAAAATTCCGCTTGAATTGATAGTACCTAAAAGGTACCTGTCTTCTGCGATTGCTTTCCATCTTCCTTTCTTAACAAGCATATATCGTAACGGATCATCTGGATCGGGAAATTTAAAACTATCAAAGTTATCCCACCCTTCTCCTGTGCCACTATCTTGAAAAGGACCTTTATGAGGATGACCTTTAGTCCAATCTCCCCCTTTAGTTCCAGACGAGCGCCATATCACACTAAACTCATCTATACAATCGTGAGGTGTTTCCCACCAATTTTCAGAATATCCTAAATTTTTTCTAATCTTGTCGTCCCAATCGTAAATGTCTCGTCGAAATACGGGATTAGATATCTCTACGTCTCCCCCGATAGGATGAGGAGGATAATTAGTTGGTTGCCAAGTGTTAGGTTCGTTTGGTCCTATTGGATAAAAATCAGATTGCGCGGTTAACCCAACAAATGGCACTCTAGTAGGTCTTTCAAAATGAAAAGCTCTTTTGACTATTTCTCTTCTATCCATTTTAAGAAGCGATTATTTTATTGAATATATAAGACTTATTTTTTTAAATTTGTAAGTAAAAGGATTTATAAAAACCTTTCAAAAAATACTATTTCTTTAAGTAATATTTCGATTTATTTATAATCTCAATTACTTCAGATTCAGGGACATCATACCAGTGTTTATAGGCATCAGCTACAGCAAATCTCCATACATTTTTTATATTTGGGCAGAAAATTTCGTCTGTAAAAGGTTCTACTCTTTTAATGGAAGTTAAAGGAGAAGTGGGAACTGCTAAAAATAACTTCTCGGGATTATATTTTTTCACCATCTTAATTGCTGCTAGCATAGTAAAACCCGACGCTAAACCGTCGTCAATCATAAATATTTTTTTTTGGTTAATATTTTTTTGATAATAATTTTCTAAATTTGATTCCTTATCGTAAAATTTCAACCTATCTCTTATCTCACCTTTTGTTATATCAACAGATTTTTGTATCTCTTTTTCAGATAAATTCAAATGACGCATCAACTCTTCATTAAATAAAACCGTTCCATCAGTAGTAACAGAGCCAAATCCCGCTTCTGTATTAAAAGGAATCTTAATTTTTCTCACAATTAACAAATCGTATTTAATTTTTAGTTTTGAGCTAAATCCCTCAGCAACGGGTACGCCACCATTCGGAATCGCAAACCAAAAGTTTTGATTTGGATTTTTAATTAGGATTTCGTAGAGAGATTGATTCTGTCGCTTTATCAATTCTGCTAACAATTCACCTGCTTGAAATCTCGATTCATATCTTTGGAATTCCATTATCATAAATATTTAAGAAAAATGAAAATATTAAATTTTCAATTTAAATACCTATCTTATTCTAAATACATAAATAAAAGTTTTTTTATTGAGTATTCAACTGAAATTTCAGATTAATAGGTCTTTCTTTTGAGTTCAGACATAGGATTCTCTTTAGATAAAATAAATGAAATGGAGCCTCAAGAAGCATTTAAAGCGCTTTTATCAATAGTATCAACTTCAAATAATATTAATAAAAAAGCAAAAGCTATTGATTTTTTAATAAAAACTCAATATAACGATAACTTTCAGGAAATAAAAAAGATTTACGAAAAAGAATCGCATTCAGAGGTTAAAATAAAGCTTATTAGATTATTTACAGAAAAATATAAAAAAAAATGTATTTCTTTGCTGAAAAATCAATATACTCACGAAAAGGACTGGAAAGTAAGAAAAACTATAGTAGAAGCGATAGGAAAATTAGACAAACATAATTCAGCATCTTTTTTGATTGATGGTTTAGGTGATTCAAATATTGATGTTAAAAAATCAGCGATTTTTTCGTTAGAAGGAGTAACTGACGCATTAGAGTCTTTAATTGAAGTACTTAAATTTAGAAATCTAGACTTTTACGATATTTTAATAAATACAATTGTAAAAACAAGTAAAAATGTGGATATCCAAAGGATATTGAACTACTTATACGATGATAATTTAAACATAAAAAAAAATATTCCAATCTTGTTAGAAAAGCTAGAAAATAAAGAAGCAGTTGATCCGTTAATAGAATTATTAGATGATAAAAACTCAATGGTTAGAATTAATTCTATCAAAGCTTTGGAAAAAATTATTCCCTCA
>JBHLLE010000048.1:5496-10792 GCA_048885945.1 Candidatus Hermodarchaeota archaeon
CGATGAAGATATTGAAGTTAGAAAGACTGCGATTAAAGTTTTAGGTAATATTGGGAGTAAAAGGAGTATTAGTCCCCTATTAGAATTACTTAAAGATAAAGACGAAAATATTCGAAAATATTCTGTTAAAGCACTTGATAAGATTTTAGTTCAATCCCAATCATTTAAGGAAGTATTTGAAGTTTTAAAAAAAAGAAATGTAATTGCTAGAAGAGAAGCTATTAAACTATTAACCAGTGCCAAAAAAGATCCCGAAACAATGCAGATCTTAATTAAATTGCTTAATAGTAAAGATCCAAGGATTAGAAGATTAGCTTTTAATGTTATTTTAAAATTGTCAGAGAATAAGGTTGACGATTATATTTTTAAAGGATTAAACGTAAGAGAGTGGCAAATTCGAAAATATTGCACTCGAATTCTGGGAGAAATTCGAGACGAAAATACAGTTGAATTACTTTTAGAAATGGTAAATGATTCTGTAGCCGCTGTAAGAAGAGAAGCGGGAAGCGCTTTATCTAAATTCTACGACCCTAATATTAAAAGTAAGATTATACAAAAGGTCGAAATATACCTAAATAGTGAGGACTGGAAGCTTAGAAGAGAGGCTGTTAAGATTCTGACGAAAATAGGAACTGATGAGGCGTTAAAACCGTTAATCGCTTGTCTTAACGATTATGACATATACGTTCGAAGTTGGGCCACTAAAGCTCTTGGAAAGCTCAAAAATGTGAAAAATATTGATCCTATCATATCATTACTTAAAGAAAAGGATCCAAAAATACGTATCTCTGCTGTGAAAGCGTTAGCTGAAATTCGAAATAACGAAGCTCTTAAACCACTTATAAGCGCTTTAGGCGATGACAACTGGGATGTACGACAAGAAATAGAAAACGCTTTAAACCAAATTGATCCTAATTGGATGAATTTATTGTAAAGTAATATAAATTAAAGATGTTTTTATTTGATTAAACGCTTATTAAATTAATGCTTAAACAAAAAGATAAGAGATATTTTATTCAAAATCGTCTTTATAGTTATCATTTTTTAAACGATGGAATAACATTTGTCCTGCCTACTATTATGGCAAGTTTTTACATTATTTTTAATTTAAATTGGTTTCAAGTAGGATTGGTTTTTGCGTTTAACGCCCTTGCTTTAATTATAGCTCAAATAATTGTAGGATATTATACTGATAAACATTCAGAAAAATTAATGAAAGTTGGATTGCTTTTTTTAGCAATATCTTCTTTTTTAATAATATTTGCAGTTGATTTTATTACTTTGTTAATATTTGCTACGCTTTCGGGTATTGCTTTGGGTTTTCAACACTCAATTTCTTATTCTGCCACAAGTAGAATGTTTATGGATAATAGAGATATCATGATTGGACGACAAGGCGCCGCAGGAGATGTTGGTAAATGTGTGGCTGTTTTTAGTTCAGCTTTATTAATTCTTATTTTCTTTTCTTGGCAACTAGTACTTATAGTCTGGTCAATTGGAATATTCATAGTATTTTTAATAATTCTCTATAACTTTAGAAATGTAAAATTTAGCGATTATTTTTTTGAAGATAATACGATACCTGCAAAAACTCAAAATCCGCAAAAAAAAATTTTAATAGCAATAGTCATGACAAGTTATATTATATATGCGGCGTGTTACACTATGATAATCACCAATTTAGCTACTTACTTAAGAATAGAAAGAGCGGGTCAAGTTGCTGAGTATTCTGGACTAATATTAGGTTATACTATTCTTTTTGGTTTTGTGGGCGCCTTTTTTTCAGGTGTTTTTAAAGATAAAATTGGAATGAGTTGGTCTATAATTTTAATCAGTGTTTTATTGATCATTATTTTAAATCTATACATTTACTTGAATAGTTCTCAATTAATAATAACGTTGATATTTTTTGGAACGATTGGATTTCTCCTTTATATCATATATCCGCAACTGTTAGGAGCTACAAACGACTTTTCGCAGCCCAAGAAAATAGGATTTGGATTTGGAATAGTGTTAAGTTTAGGATGGTTTGGAAATTTTCTAGGAGCATTGATAGGAGGATATTTTGCTAACATTTATTCCGCCAATGCGTTTTTTATAATAGGTAGTTTTATACTCTTAATTTTAATTAGTTTAGCCTTAGTTATGAAATTAAAATATCATATAAAATAGAAAAAATAATCTATTATTAAGAAATTTTTAATATTCTGCAAAACTAAAAGAATTATAAAATTATGACAGAGAGTAATTCAAATTTTTTAATCACTAAACAAGAGGCTAGAATATGCAGAGACAAGAGTCTGTGGGAAAGATTGTTAAGGAAACTTTCCCTTCGGAAATTGTCTCTATTTTAGGAGATATTTTAGCTGGGATTATTTTAATATTCCTCATTTTACCTTTTAAAAGCTTTTTATTATTAATTCGAAGAATCTGAAGAGGAAGGTACATGGAGTCTCAAGATACTAAAGGAAAAATCGTTAAGGAAACACTTCCTTCTGAAATTGTCAGCATTATTGGCTCTATCTTAGGTGGTATAATTCTTTTATTTTTAATTCTCCCTTTCAAAAGCTTTACAACTCTAATCATTATTATTCCAGCTTTACTTTCTCTAAGAGGAAATTTAAGTGGACCTTATATTGCTCGTACATCACGAGACTTAATTGTTGGTGAGTTTAATAAACGCTCAATTTTTGAAAATATCTTAGCAACATATGCACTAGCCCTTGTTAATGCTCTTATAATTGGATTTTTTAGTATAATCTTAAATATATTTATTTTTGGAATTGTGAACTTACCATTTATAATATTCATACTTATCCCAACTTTATCTATTGCGCTTACACTTACTTTATCCATTCCGTTCTCTACAGGATTAAATGTAATAGCATTCAATTATGGGGTTGACCCTAATAATGTTGTGGGGCCAGTAATGTCTTGTATCGATGATTTCTTAACTGTTCTATGTTTTTATATAACAATTCTTTTACTGGGGGTACCCTAATGAAGTATTTTATGAAAATATTTAAGGAATCAATAGCAATAGTAATTGTTTCTTCGCTTTTAGGGCTTTTCTCGGGTACTATTCTATCTATCAATAAAAAGATTTTATACACAATTCCTATTCTTTTATTGATTTTACCAGCCCTCTCCTCAATTGTTGGAGATATATCTACGGTTTTAATAAGTAGATTAACAGCTCATCTCTATATTGGTACTATTCCTCCTGAAATTCAAAAATCCAAGAGGCTTAAAGAGGATTTCCTTGGATTAATAATCACTACGTTCTTAAGTATAGTTGCTGTTCTAATTTTTGGTTATATTATAATGTTCTATACTGGAATCGCAATAATTAATCCTTTTATGATTATTTTTATCATTTTTTTAACTCTAATGCTATTATTTTTGATAATGTTTATCATATTGTTTATATGCGCAATTTATGTATTCAAATGGGGGAAAGATCCAAATAATTCCCTAATACCATTTGTGACATCATTTAATGACTTAGCTGTACCCGCTTTGTTAATGATCTTTATAATAATATTTATATAGAAATAATAAATACAATTTAATGAGTGAATAAAACTACATGATGCACAAGAAAAAGAAGTTTAAATATACCCCTCTTTCTGTTAAGGACATTATTAGAGAAATGAAACAGAATATTGACTTGATGATTGATTTAGCATACAGTGCCATTAAGTTCGGAAGTAAAGAAATAGCAGATGAAGCGTATAGATTAGAGATTAGAATCCACGAATTAACTTACCTCTTAAATTTTCAAATTATCCAAACTAATGCAGGTGGGTTTGATGAGGCTAAAAAGTTAGAGCCGATTGTTGTAATGGGTTATTCCATTGACAAAATTTCTGACGCTCTTGCTGACATAGCTAGAGTGGTTTATATTAACAGTGATATAACCGATTTTACACAATTATTCTGGAAAGATGTTCCTGAACCAATAGTGAAAATCACAGTAAAACCTGGTTGTGAATTTATTAATAGAATTCGAAAAGAGCTTCACTTTCGATCTCAATACGGGGTTGATTTAATTGCCATTAAAAGAAAAGATAAATGGCTATTAAGTAAAGAAGAAGAAGTATTAACCGACGATATTTTAATAATTAAAGGAGAATTTGAACCGATTATGGAAGTAAAGCAAAAATGCTATGATGAAGAACCCATATCGTTTGAAATAGATAATATCAAAAAAGAATCCGAATTCGATCTTAAAAATTCTGAAATTTTCGAATATTTAACTGAACTTAAAAAGACATACGTCCAAATAACGGATATTTCAGAAACAATGATCGAATTAGCTTTAGCAGCTTTATTTCTAAATAATTACGAATTAGCAGAAGATATACTTGAGATGGAAGAATTAATGGATGGATTAAATATAACCTTCGAAAAAGATTTATTAGAATTTGCTCATTTAGTTGAATCTCCACGAGACCTTACTGGAATCATGAGAATTGTCTTTTCATGCGAATTAATAGCGGACGCAGCAGCTAACATCGCAGAGAATATAATAAAAGGATTTGAACCTCATATAATTTTACAAAGAGCAATAGAAGAAACTTCAGAAGTTGTCGTTCGAGAGAAATTATCTGAAGACTCTTATTTTAAAGGTAAGTCGTATCAAGAATTACAAGACAGAAGATATAAGAGAGGATTTCATATTATTGCATTAAAAAGAGAAGATAAATGGATATATAGTTTTAAACCAGATTTTATTTTTGAAATAGGAGATCTCCTAATAGGATTGGGACCAAAAGAGACCGTAGATCAGTGGCGCCGTTGCGTGAATCCTGAAAAATATAAAGAAGAATAAAAAAAGTGTTTATCGTGAATAAAAAACAAATTGAGGATTTATTCCACAGCACATTATTGGAAATTGCAGAAAAAATAAAAGAAAACGAGAACAAAATTAATAATACTGATATTAAATTTCTTATTGATTTAATTCTTGAGATTAAAAAGAACAATAATATGGTGTTTGTCTATGGTGCTGGAAGGTCTGGTTCTATCGGACGCTGTTTTGCTCAAAGATTAATGCACTTAGGAATCAAATCTTGCTTTGTGTCAGATGCAGTTACTCATCAATATACCAAAGACGACTTGCTTATCGTAATAAGTGGAAGTGGAGAAACCACCTCCCCAGTAGCAATTGCTCAAAAAGCTAAAATAATTGGTGGAAAAATTGCTTTATTAACTGGAAATTCAGATAGCACTATTGGAAATTTATCTGATTGTATTATTAAAATAGAAGGAAAAAGTAAAGATAAGGCAATAT
>JBHLLE010000049.1:0-10782 GCA_048885945.1 Candidatus Hermodarchaeota archaeon
ATTTAAACTATGTATAAACGTAAATTATTTCATTTTTAACAGATTTATTGACATCTATTAAATAGATTTAAATTGATACAGAAAGATAATATTATTAAGATATATTTATGTAATGAAAAGAGTTAACATATTTTTTTTAATATATTTGGGGATAATATATGCAAAATTATATGGAAGAACTTGGAAATCAACTTAGATCTTTTTTTGAATTTTCTTTAAATTTTCTTTTTATCTTAGATCTAAATGAGATAATTCTTGAGATAAATTCTATTGCATTAGAAAACCTTGAATATTCTAGAGAAGAATATATCAATAAAAATTTCAGAGAATTTCTTTCAGAGGATTATTTAGAAACTTTTATAAATTATATGAATAAAATAAAGCAAAAAGAAAAATCCATAGAAAAGATTATTATTAAACTAAAGAAGAAAAATGGAGATTCTCTTTATTTAGATTTTAATGCAGTACCAATTCAGAAAGATGATAAAGAATATCTGATGTTAGGGATAGGTTATGATATCACAGATCCTAAAGAAGCTGAACGAAAGTTAATCGAATCAGAGGAAAAATATCGATTAATTACGGAAAATGCTTTTGATCTAATCGCTGTTGTGAATAAAAAATATGAACACATATTTATTAATGAACACACTTACATGAATATTTTAGGATATTCTAATGAAGATATGTTAGGAAAAACTAGATTAGATTTAGTACATCCCGATGATTTGAAAAGGGGAATTAACGCATATAAAAATGGTTTTGACACAGGGGAAGGAACAGTTGAATTACGACTTAAACATAAACAAGGACATTATCTCTGGTTCCAATTTAAAGGTTCAGCATATAAAGATATAAATGGTAATTTAAACGGATTAATAATAGGTAGAGAAATTACTGAAAAAAAATATTCAGAAGAGAAACTAAGAGAATCGGAAGAAAAATTTAGAACCATTACTGAAAAATCAATTTTAGGAATAGTAATACTTCAAGATAATGTTATAAAATATGTAAATGAGACGCAGGCTAAAATGTATGGATATACTGTCGAAGAAGTTCTCTCGTGGAAGCCGGGAGAATTTATTAAAATCTATTCTCCCGAACAACATGAGTTCATTATAGAACAAGGAAGAAAAAAGCAATTAGGTCTTCCAGATCAGGTTCAAAAATACCAACTTAAAGCTATAAAGAAAACTGGCGAAATTTTCTGGGTTGAAAATTATTCTAGGACAATTTTCTACAATGGAAAAACTGCAGACTTAATTACTCAAGTAGATATCACAGAAAAAAAAAGAGCAGAAGAGGAACTAATCTCATTAAATAAGTTAAAATCAGAATTGCTTACTAGATATTCCCACGAACTAAAAACACCCCTTATGTCTATTAGAGGATTTATAGATTTATTACAAATTGAATTACAAAATACTATTTACAACGAGGAATTAAGTTTCGTTGAGGAGATTAAGAAAGGATGCCATCGATTAGAAACGCTAGTAAGGAATATACTAAATACAGCAGAATTAGAATCGGGCACTGTTGTATTAGAACCAACGAAAAATGATCTATGCACTGTGGTAAAATCTTGTGTTTCCGAGTTAGATGGATTTGCAAAATCGAGAGATTGCACTATAAAGATGGTTTTGCACGATAAAATTTTAACTAATTTTGATAGTAAACAAATCAACCAAGTTTTAAATAATATTTTAACTAATGCTATAAAATTTACACCTCCAAAGGGAACAATTACAATTCAATCTAAAATAAATGAAAATTTCGTTATATTATCATTTAATGATACAGGAATCGGGTTAACTGAAGAAGAAAAACAACAACTATTTATACAGTTTGGAAAAATTGAAAGATTTGGGCAAGGATTTGATGTAATTACCGAAGGCTCAGGTTTAGGATTATATATTTCAAAAAAGATTATTGAACTCCATGGAGGAAAGATTTGGGTCGAATCAGAAGGAAGAAATAAAGGTTCAACTTTTTATTTTTCTCTTCCACTAATTTAAAATATCTAATAATTTACTTTATTCTTCTCAATAAAGTTAGCAAAAGGATTAATTACGATTATTGCCTAGCTATATAACAATTATTTGACTAAATATTAAAAAGGTGAATTTCAGTTCCAATATTTAAACAAGATGATACTGAGATATATTATATTAAAGAAGGGGAAGGACAACCACTTGTCTTAATTCAAGGATGGGGATCAAGCCATGATGAGGGATTTTATCAGATTGAGTATTTTAAAAATAAATCTATGGTTATAACTTTTGATACGAGGGGGACTGGAAAAAGTTCTCGACCAGATTATCCATATACGATGGATATGTTTTTGGATGATATTAAAAATTTGTTGGAATATCTTAAAATTAACCAAAAGATTCATCTATATGGACATAGCTTTGGTGGTGCAATAATTCAAAATTTTGTATTAAAGTATCCTGATATGGTTAGAACATTAATATTAGACTCAACATCAGCAAAAACAAATTCAAAACAGTTATTTGATGCATATAGTTCTATGGAAAATATGAATCCTGATCAAAAATGTGCAGTATATTTTCCAACTCTTTTTTCAAGGGATTATAGAAAAGAATTGAAAAATAATAAGGAGTTATATAAAAAACTTAAAGATATTTACATGGAAAATCCTACGACAAATAAAGATTATCTGAATTTAATCCCAATGGCTGATGAACATGATACAAGGAAATTATTGCATACCATAACCCACCCTACATTAATTATTGCAGGTAATAAAGATAGAATTGTTCCTTTTCAAAATTCAGAATATATACATAGTGAATTACCGAATTCTACATTAAAGATACTTGAAGGTTTAGGGCATGGTGCATGTATTGAAGCGGCAGATGAAGTAAATGATATTATTTGGAATTTTATCCAGAAACATTAAGAATATTTTTTATATATTTTAACAAATACCTTAATTATGAAATATATCTTAATAATAGATCGCTTGTGCGAAATAATAAGTCTGGAATCAATTCACTTATCTTTTCTTTTATCTTCTCATCGTCGGTTAAAAATAGGAGAAACATGTTAAAATCAGAAATTTGGATTTTTCTAAAAATTATCACTGATTCTGCTATTTTATAAATTGCTTCTTGTTCTTTTATATTGCGAAATTTAGAAAAAATTTTATATAATATAGCAAACTGAGGTGCAGTAATTTCAAAAATACTGCGTAGATTTTGGTTAGTTAAATCATTAGGTAATACGAAACCAATTAAATTCAGTGCTTCTTGGGAATAAAAATCTGCAAGAACTAATCCTTCGTTATTTAATAACAAGGATAAAGAAATTCCAACTCGTTCAGAAAAGTTTTTTAAATTTAGATTAATAAGATCCCTATTAGGACTAAGTTTTGATATTCCCGCTGAAAAACCTCTTAAAATACTAAAAATTGAGAATATACTTGTAACATATATTTCTGGATTCTCATTAGAAAGGATTTTAACTAATTTGGATTTAATTAGATTAATATTATCTTTAATTTTTTTAGTATTTAGTATATCTCCATCTCCTTTAGAAAATATAAAGATTATAGGAGTATCTTGATGAAATTCTTCTAACGCATTCTTGATTTTTTTAAAATATTCTATACTTTCATCAAATCGGGTTTTATTCCGAATATCAATAAAATAAAAAAGTAAATCAGTATCGTAAAGATAGATTTGCGATTTGCTTAGATATTTTTCTCTCAATGAGAATTGACCTCCTAAGTCCCATAAGAAAATTGAGGTTCCTAATGCTTGCACAGATGATACGCTAGCTCCAACCGTTGGTTTTAAACCTATAAGTTTTGAATATTTTTTATCAATTGAAATTAAGAAACTCGTTTTCCCACTGTCATCTAAACCAGCAAATATTATTTTCATTTTTCTTTTGGATGTTATTGAAGCAAATGGTTTATTTTCAACTTCAATTAGCTTTAATAATAATCTCCTAAAGATTGGTTTTATTTCTTCAGCTGATTTATATCCATTAGAGACCTCTTTATCAAAATTTAGAAAAAATTCGAAAATAATCGATTTAAATTTATTTAGGTTATTATAAAGAAAACTCCTTCTATTCCTATTTACTAAAATAGAAAATGAAGATGGGATAATCTTATCAAATGTTTTCATTTTCATTGAATGGAAAAATGTGAGAGATGTTAGATTATAGTCTGGATAAGGTAAAATTGCATAATTTGGTAATTCTTCTATATCATCTGTTAATTCTGTAAATTCTTTATCTCCAACAAACATACTAAGATTCTTAATAGAGATTTGCATATAATCTCTATATGTAAGTAATTGATGAGTATATTTTTTAGAATCTTCTGCTTTTTCTTCAGAAACCTCTTTAGGAAACCTATAGATGGGTTGTGGACCAAATTTGTCATACGCACTAAATAAAAGTCCATTAATTACTGAAGATTCAAACAATTTATCAAATTCCATTAATAAGCATTCTTTATTTTTTTTATATATATTTTTTATAGTTATGACATACTTTAAATTTATAGATGTTAAACAAAATTGCAGAAAGTATAAGAAATAATAAAAACATAATTGAAAAAAAAGAGCTAAGTCCAATTGTTAAATTTATTGATTCAAATTCGTTTAAAAATGGAAATAGAATCTTTTCTGATATCGGGGAAGATAGTGCTGCGATAAAGAATAATGACATGTATATTTTAGTTACTACAGATCGAATTAAAACAGCATTTATAGAGAATTTTCCATATGGTGCAGGATTCAGCTCTATTTTAGTTAGTGTAGACGATATTTACGCTTGTGGAGGGACTCCTTTAGCTGCAAGTATTATAATTTCCTATAAAAATGAAGAAATAGGCAAAAAAATATTAGAAGGGGTTTGTGAGGGATCCAAAAAATTTCAAGTTCCAATTATTAGGGGGCATACAAATACTCATAGTAAATGTTACGAATTGAGTTCTACAATGATTGGAGAAATAAAAAAACAAGATTATATTTCGGCAGGAAATGCTAAAGTCGGTGATAACATAATCTTGGCTGTTGATTTTGATGGAAAAGTAGGTAAAGCAAGTAAGTTTTATTTTGATACTACTACATTTAAAAATTCCTACGAAGTTCTAAAAAAAAGGAAAGCTATGAATTTAATAGCAGAAAAGCAACTTGCACATTCCTCAAAAGATATATCTAATGGAGGCATTTTTGGTACTATCTTACAATTAATAAAATATTCTAATGTAGGTGCCAATATTAATATAAACAAAATAGAAATACCCGAACAATTAATTGAGCTCAAATATACGTTAGAAAAGTATATAAAAATGTATTTAACAACATCATTTGTTTTAACTGCTCCCGATAAAAATTGTAAAGAATTGATTAGTATTTTTGAAAAATATGGATTACACGCAAATGTTATAGGAAAAATTATTAACGAAAAAAACCTCCTTAAAATTAATAATGGATTAGAAGAGAATTCAATAAATGTAATTAGGTTTTAAAGAAACGTAATAATATAAAATAAAAATACACTTCTCTCTCAGTTAAAGAAAATGATTAATATAAAATGCAAATTACCAGATAGACCTGGAAGTCTCATAGAGTTAATCAGACCAATCTCAAATAACCACGGTAATATATACGGGATTTTACATCATCATGATAAAAAAATTAACAATATGATCCCCGTTGAAGTATCGTTTGAAATACATGAAGATCTAAGGGATCCAAGTTTAGAAAAAATCCAAACTGAATTAAAAGAAAAAGGTATTGAAATTGAGAAAATTACTTTAGGGGGAAAACAAAGACAGTTAGTAGTGATCTTAACTGGTCATGTATTTGATACTGATATTGTTGATACAATAAAACGTTTAGCGAAAAAAAAGATTAAAGTTCCTGAATTACAAGCTAAATTTACGGAACTTTCTGAAGTGAGTAATGTCAAATTAAAATTAGACTGTCCAGAATCTATAAGTGAAATTGATTTAATTAAAGAGTTAGAAAAAATCTGTCAAGAAAAAGGTTTATTTTTAATAAGGTCTTAGAAGAGAGTATTTTAGGAAAAAAAAATAAATATTATATTAGAGTAAACATCTAGAATTTTTAATTTAAAGAATTTAGGATTAAAATTGCCAAAAAAAAAGAAAAAACCTTCAAAATCAAGCAAAATTCCCTCTGGAAAAATTCAATGCCCAGAATGTAAGGAAATAATTGAAGAAGGTTTAGTTTTTTGTCCTGAATGTGGCAACAGAATTCCAGAGTTTCTTAGATATAATCCAAATTCGACTCCGAGGATTATTTAAACTCCTTTATTAGTTAATATTAAAAAATGTGAAATTTTGTGAATTTTATGGATGTAAAAATTGGATTGATTGGATATGGCAATGTTGGTAGAAGTTTTATACAGCTTTTAAAAGATAAAAGAGAATTTCTGAAGAATGAACTTGATTTAAATTTTAATGTAATAGCTATTTTTGAATTTGACGGAGCACTTATAAACAATAATGGGATAAATATAAGTGAATTACTTGATAAAGGAAAAGAATTCAGAAATCTTTCATATTGGCAAGAAAATGTAAAAATAGAAGAGTTAATAACTAAATTAGGTATAAATGTATGTATTGAGGCGACTCCAACAAATTCAAATACCGGCGAACCTGCATTATCCCATATAATCATGGCACTTGAAAATGATATAGATATTGTAGCCTCAAATAAAGGTCCTTTTTATTTGCAAAGTAAGAAAATTAAAAGTCTTGCTAAGAAATGTAATTGTTTTATTGGATATGAAGCGACTGTTGCTAGTTGCGTACCATGTCTTTCAATTAAAGAAAATTTAATTGGAAATTATATTATAAAAATAACTGCTATACTTAATGGGACGTGTAATTACATCTTAAGTAGGATGACCGCGGAAGGTATTCCTTTTGATATTGCATTAAAAGAAGCACAAGAATTAGGCTATGCTGAAGCAGACCCTACATTAGATATTGAAGGTTACGATGCAGGAGGTAAAATAGTTATATTAGCAAATGAATTATTAGGATGGTCAAAAACAATTCAAGACGTTAAAATCAATGGAATAACCTTAATTACCCCTCAAGCGATAGAATTAGCTAAAGCAGATGGTTTAATTATTAAACATTTAGCTATAGCTGATACCAAAAACGGCGAATTAATTGTAGAACCACGGTTAATTCCAAGAGATAGTCCCTTGAATATATCTGGTACTCTTAATGTTGTAGAATTAAAAACTCAATATGCAGGTCCAATTGTTTTGATGGGGAAAGGAGCGGGAGGATTTGAAGCGGCTTCAGCAATATTAAACGATTTGATTAATATAGCTAAAAAAAAACAATATTAGAAACGATAGTCTAATTCATAACATACCTATTTATTTTTAAATATTATATGTCATATTAATACTAAATTAGGAGGATTAGTATCTTGAATATTGATTTTAAAAAGGAATGTAAAGGAGTTATCTCCGTAATTGGAGATAGTGATCCTGATAAAGAAACTGAGAAAGTTGCATTTGAAATTGGAAAATTACTTGCTAAAAATAACTATGCTGTTTCATGTGGGGGTTTATCTGGTGTGATGGAAGCAGTTTGTAAAGGTGTAAAAGAGGAAAAAGGCTTAACAATTGGTATTATTCCCCATAAAAATAAAACTTTAGCAAATGAATACGTAGATATTGCTATACCCGTTCCTTTTTCTCAAGCTAGAAATATAGTTGTTG
This sequence comes from Candidatus Hermodarchaeota archaeon, assembly GCA_048885945.1. GTDB lineage: Archaea > Asgardarchaeota > Lokiarchaeia > Sigyniarchaeales > SOKP01 > LW40-45. Next base: position 7,750 of record JBHLLE010000049.1, read on the forward strand.
TTTTAAGTGGTGATGCGTGTATTGCGATTGGAGGTAAAGCTGGTACGTTATCTGAAATATGTTTTGCTTGGATCTATCAAAAACCTATTGTAGCTTTATCAAACATAAAAGGATGGTCTTCTGAATTAGCAAATCAAAAGATTGATGATAGAAGATTCGATAAGATCCATGGAGTAACAACTCCGCACGAAGCAATTGAAAAAATTAATGAATTGTTAAAATCTCATAAGCCAAGGGATTTAAATTTTACAGAATCATTTTAAAATTTGATAACTTAAAATCTAATTTGTTAAATATAAAAGTTATTTAATAATCCTTATGTCTAAAGAACCTGGAATTTTTGAAAAAATTAAAGGGTTTTATGTTATCCATCATAGTTGGTTAACAAGATATATTAATATTATCTTTCTTTCTATTGTTCTTGGATTGATTTGTGGATTTGTAATGGTTCTTTTCAATTATTTACTACTTTTGTTTAAACTTGCTTTCTCTTATCTACCATATTTTATATCACCAGTGATAGCTGGACTATTAACTTGTTTATTAGTTAAATATGGAAATGCAAATAGGATAATGGGCACGGGAGCAGCTGAATTCGTTGAAGATGTAAATAGAGCAGATGATACTTTAGAAGAAACACAAATGGACTTTAGTAGAAAGCAAAATCTATTTAGTAAAACTATTGCAACGAGTTGGACTTATGGATCAGGTATGATATGCGGCTTAGAGGGACCTGGCTTACTTATTGGAGGGAATATAGGATATCTTTTTTTAAAATCAGGAAAACATCAACTAGGTCCTATGGATGCATTCTTTATTGGAGCAAGTGCTTGTACTGGCGCGATCTTAAAGGCACCCATTAGCGGAGCTCTTTTCTGTGCAGAATTACCTTATTTTAATCACATTAGGTATAAATCTTTAATTCCTAGCATAATTGCGTCTACTATTGCTTATTTTATATTCTGCAGTTTCTTTGAATTTACTCCTCTAATTGAGACCGATTTGACCTCACTAAGACCAGATTTAGTAAACTACTTTTTACTTTTGCCACTTTTAGTAATTTTTGGGATAATTTCAGGCTTATTTGTATTAATATTCATTACATTATTAACAAGTTTCACTAATAAACTTAGTAATATATTAGAAAAAAGAGAAAAGCTATGGATTTCACCTTTATTAGGAGCAATGGGTTATTCAATTTTTCTTTTTATAATTACTCCTCTTATTATTACTGATTATAGAGGGCTCTTAATTGGACCAGATGCGTTTTTTTTAAACTACTTTATTAATACAATAAATGTAATAAAAATGAACTGGGAATTTTATTTAATACTTGGTATACTGTTTTTTATTGGAATTTTTCTTTCCATAGGTACTATGAATAGTGCTGGTATTATTATGCCATTAATGATTTTTGGTGCACTTTTAGGAGGAATTTTTGGAAAATTGTTTTATCCCGAAAATCCTCAACTATTTGTATTACTAGGAATATCTGCTGTTTTAGGTGCTTCGTTAAATAGTCCAATAGCAGCTATCTTTTTATTAATTGAAATTACATGGGCTCCATTCCTCTTAATTCCCGCTAGCATTACTACTTTAATATCATATGTGTTTAGCGGTCCGAGATCAATTATTATCGGACAAAAGAATGTTTGAAATATCATAATACCTTTAATTTATTGATAAAATAGTAATAATTAATTAACAATAATCTTCAAAATTATTTGATAGATTGAAAGTTTAAAAAAAAACAATTAAGTTTAATAAAAGTGAGGAATAATGGATTTTAAATTTCATTCAACAAATTACAACTCTCCAGAAGTAGATTTTAAAACAGCTATTATTAGAGGTCAAGCTTTGGATAAAGGTTTGTATATGATTAATGAGATTCCTAAACTTGACCATAAACAAATATATTCTTTTAAAGATTTAGATTTAATAGAAATAGGATATCATGTATTATCAAAAATAATAGGTAATGAAATTCCAGAAAAAGATTTTAAAAATGTAATAAAAAATGCTTTAAATTTTAAGGTTCCGGTTGAATTAATCGATAAGAATGATTATATATGTTATTTAGACAAAGGACCGACATGTAGTTTTAAAGATTTTGGAGCGAGGACATTAGCACAGATTATGGCGTTTTTTCTTAAAATAGAAAATAAAAATATAGTTATTTTAACAGCCACTTCAGGAGATACAGGAGGCGCTGTAGCTCAAGCATTCTATAATATGAAAAATATAAAAGTAGTAGTCTTATATCCAAAAGCAGAAATTAGCGAATTACAACGTAAGCAAATGACTACATTAGGCAAAAATGTAACCGCTATTGGTATTAATGGAAAATTTGATGATTGCCAAAGACTAGTAAAAATGGCGTTCGCTGATCCAGATTTAAAATATATTAACCTCTCTTCCGCAAATTCTATCAATTTTGGAAGATTAGTTCCCCAAACCTTATATTATTTCTGGAGCTATTCCCGGATAGTTGAAAAATTGAACGAACAAGTAATTTTTTCAGTACCCTCAGGAAATTTCGGAAATCTAATGGGTGGTTTGATAGCTCATAGAATGGGTTTACCCGTGAGGAGATTTATTTCAGCTGTTAACGAAAATGACGAATTTCCTAAGTTTTTAGAAACAGGTTTATATGAAAAAGTAGAACCATCAAAGAAATGTATTTCAAATGCAATGAACGTTGGCCATCCATCAAACTTAGCAAGATTAATAGACTTATACAATGGTCAAATTGACGAAGCTGGAATAGTGCATAAAGATCCTAATTTGGAGAAAATTCGCCAAGAAATCGTTTCTTATTCGATAAATGATGAAATAACAAAAGAATCAATTGTTAGTTTTTATACCAATTATAATAAAATTATTGAACCTCACGGCGCTGTCGGATGGGCAGCTCTACAAATCTATAGGAAGGAATATAAAAATGACAATAGATTTAAATCAATCACTCTTGAAACTGCAGATCCAGCAAAATTCCCAGAAGAAATAATTCAACTGATTAACATTACTCCTAAA
>JBHLLE010000050.1:0-10745 GCA_048885945.1 Candidatus Hermodarchaeota archaeon
GATCACTCAAAAATATATTTATCCACTATCCAGATAGAAAACTCCATATTACAAAATTATCAGAAAATGAAATAAAGTATAGATTTAAAAAAAAAGAAATTTCTATTTTAAACGTAAATATTATAAAAAAAGAAATAAAGGGTAAAAACACAAGAGAAGAGAAAGATTCATGGATTATAGCAAAGCAATTAATTGAAATACCGAAAAGATTCGTTAATAAAAAAGAATTAGCACAAATCAAAGATGAGATCAAATTACCACTATATCTTGCATTTAATGTAATTTCTGATGGAAAAAAACTTAATAGAGTTGATTATCCAATTTATATAATTTTTCCAACAGATACTTCTTTTGGATTAGGATGCGTGCTCTCGTGTAATTTTAGACCTGAAACATCAAGAAAGAGTTTTTCTACAGAAGGGCTTGATGGTGAGCTCAATTTATTCTTATTAAGAAAAGCTTCTAAATTATTTGAAATAATTTTAAATTTTTTTAAAGATGAGATATCATCTGCTCCAAAATCAGAAAAGAAAAGTATATTTAACTCCCTTTTAAATGTTCTATTTTATCACGCAACTCATTCACCTTTCGAATCTTATATAAAAGAAAGCATTTTCACAGAAATTGTGAGATTTTTTGAGAAAAATATCCTTTCTTCAGATGGAAGTTGGACTAAAGCTTCTAATGTACTTATTGCCGACTCTGAATTATGGCCATTTTTCGATAAACATTATAAATTCATTGAATCCCATGAAAATGAAAATGTTCTGAATCTATTAAAACAAGCTGGAATTAGAGAGTTTGGATTAAAGGATCTTGTAGACCGTCTAATAAATGGTAAAATAACAAACATAAATGAACTAATTAAAGTATGGGACTATTTATCAGATCACCAAAGACAATTGAATAAAAATCTGAAAAATCTATTACATAATAGTGAAGTCTTACCTAATAGAAATGGAAAGCTAATGTATCCACGCTTGCTTGTCATTCCAGATGAGGATGGTGAAGGACTTTTTAATTCAAATGAAGAGCTCCATTCTATCTTTTTAAAAAATGACAAAATAAAAAGCTTCATTCAAGAATTTGGAGTAAAACGACTTAAAAAGAGAGAGATTTTAGAATATTTTATTTCATTGAAATCTACACTATCCATAAAAAATTTGAATTTAATTAAAAAATATTACAAATTTTTCCATAAATTCGGTTTAATAGATAAAAAAAACCGAATAATCCTAACAACTCAAGGATTTAAAAATCCTGACGAAGCTTTTTTTAATAACAAAGAAGAAAAGGATATTTTAAATTACAAAATTCCTATAATTCCTGATAAAATAGAGTTATCCCCTAGATGTAAAATGTATTTAGAAAATTTGGGCGTATCTAAAGAAATATCAGCGAAATACGTTCTTAAACACATCAAAAAATATGGATCTAAGGTAATTTCTTTAGAATTATTAAAATTCTTATCTAAGAATATGCGCAATTTAAGCGCTCGTGATTTAAAAGGATTGGAGAATTTGAACTTAATTCCTACAATAGATAATAAATTTGTTAAACCAAGTGAATGTTATCTTCTAAGTGATGAAAATAAAAAGATTTTTAAAAACCTTGTCAATTACTTCGATCCTAAAGATGACAGTAATAAAGATTGGCTAAAATTTTTTAAGAAGATTGGAATTCCAAAGCATCCAAAAATAATACATCTCCGCTTAGCATTATTCCAAGCTTTAGAATCATTTAAAAACAATTTCAATAAAGATTCAGAAGATAAAAATAAGATTCTTGAAAGACTTGAACTAATTTTTAATTCTTTAGATAAAAACGATGAAAAGGAAGGAAAAAAACAGTTGATATTCGAATTAAAAAATAAAAATTCAATTCCAACTAATCTTGGGTTGAAGAAACCATTTGAAACATATATGAATGAAAAAGAGGTATCTGACCTCTTGGGCAAATCAATTCCTTATCCTATAATTAAAATTTCAGATAAACTATGTAGGAGTTTAGGAATTAATAAAAAACCAATTCCACAGGATGTAGCAAATTATTTATTGGCAGTATTAAAAAATCAAAAATCATTTGTTAATAATGATTTATTCCCCCAAGCACCAAATAAAATTTTAGATAAGATTTATTCGTATTTAGGATTATCTGAAAATTTTGACAGTCTCAACGTTAAAACAAAAAAGAAATTGATGAGTCAAAAAATAATCTATATTCCAACTTTAAAGAAATTTGAAAAAGCTTCTGAACTAATAATCTTTTCCAAGGAAGCTGAAATAATATACGGAAAAAATAAGAATCTAATTAAATACGTTGAATATCCTAATAGTTTAAACTTTTTTAGAATAATTGGTGTAAAGACATCTATTAATACTGATGATATAACCGATTTTTTAATAGAATATGTATCAAAAGGTGAGATTGAAACAAAACGACTTTTTATGCTATATAATATGTTAGGCTCTCGATTTCGGTTTATAAGTCGTATAAAAATTCAAAATTTAAAAAGTTCAAAAATAATATTAGCTAAGGATTTAGAATCATTTGAAACTCCTAATAAGATTTTCATACCTGACGAGACTTCATATGTAGAAAAATTCCCAGAAATTAAAACAACTGTTTTTAACGATAAAATCATTCAATTTTTAGAAAAAATAGGGGTGAAAAAAATATCCGAAGTAGTTAATAAAAATGTTCTTTTTTCAGGAGAGCCTTACGAGGATAATTATTCAAGAACAATTTTAGCAAAAATTAAAGAATTAATTCCGTATATTGAAGCGATTTCGAAAGATGGGGCGATAACTCTAGATAAAGATTGGAAAAGACGTATAAATAGAGTACAATGTAAAATTTGTGATAATATCTATTACGAACTTAGTTATAAAAATAAAAAAAATCGGATTCATGGTCGTACCGTAGAATATGATTCCAAAAACCAAATTATTGGAATAAAAAAAGGAGCTAATTTAGATAATTCTTTAAATTTATTATATGATTTATCCAAATCTATATCATCATTACTTTTTAGAAAAAGTATTTCAAGTGCTAAATTAACGAGTCCTCTAATAGAAAAATTGTTATTTTCAGAGAATAAAATCAGCACATTAAAGGATTTAGGTTTTTCAACTTATAAATTAGAAGCAAGGGAGTTAAAAATTCCTCAACTCAAATTAAAAATCTCCGAGACAACAAATCAACATCAGAAACAATCTAGGACAATGAAATTACACAGAGGTGAATTAATACCTAATAATATATCCACAGTATCTACAAAACAACAGAATCAATCAAGAAACCGGGATTCTATAAATTATAACATTATAAAGAAGAATTATGGTTCAGATAATCAAATAATTAAAGTTAATTCTATGAATTCTTTATCTACAAATCAAAAGGATTATATGAATATAATAATAAAGACTCCGCCTTCTCAAAATGAATTTATTAACTATATCAATACAAGAATGAAGAAGAGGAACGAATATAAACAGGGGAATCTTTCAAAAACTTATAAAATCAACAATACTACAAAAAGAGTTTTAAATAAGCAAAAAAAAATATTATATAAAAACTTAGAGTTTGCAGGAACGGCTGTTTATGGGGGTTTAGATATTACACCACCTATTCCAAAATTAAATCTACAAAATGAAAATGGATTTGAGTATTACATTCAAGAAAAGAAAACCTATCGTATAGAAATTGAAGAACTTAAGAGGTTTAAAACAGTATTGCAATATATTGTTAAGTTAATGGAAGGAAAACCTGAAACTGTTTCAGTAGCGGTTTTTGAAGCACCAATTGAAGCATTCAATTACAATGGGCAATTGATTTTTAATTATTTACTTATGGCAGATTATAAATTAGAAAAAGATTTACCATTGTATCTTATTTGGATATTTATAGCCGCTCACGAATTAGCCCATAATTTTAGTAAGAACCACGATCAAATACATTCAAAATATTTAATGATTTTTGCGATTCGAAGTATTCAATATCTTTTAGATATTGAACATAAATTTATAGAACTGTTTAATTGAACATTATTGACAAATCTTATATATCACATAACTTTTATTTGCAAAATTTATAACAAACAAAATGTTTTCTAATTTGTGGATACTAATACTAAAAACGATCTTGATACCTCCTCTTTTTCAAATCATAAAATTCTCGCTCTTATTTTATTAATAGTGACAACGATTCTCTGGGGATCGTCGTTTATAATTGCAAAACAGCTAACTCAAGAGGTTCCAATCTTTGTTTATCTTAGCTTAAGATTTATAATATCTTTGATTGGGTTTGTTCCATTTTTGATCAAAATGAGAAATGTTAATAAAGAAATAATTTGGATGGGAATTATTAGTGGAATTATATATTATTTCGCTATAGCTTTTCAAACATATGGGCTTCAGACAACTTCGGCTGGTAAAGCTGCTTTTATTACTGGTTTAGCTACGATAATGGTCCCCTTCTTTATTTGGATATTTTTTAAGAAAAATATAGTTACTAAAAAAATATGGATAGCTGCTGCTTTAACTATTATTGGAATGGGATTTTTATTATTGGAGGGTAATGAAAATGTACTTATAGGAGACATTTTAGTCTTAATTTGTGCAATATTCTGTGCTTTCTTTATCATATATAACGATAAATTTGTACGTATCGTTGATGTGTATCTTTATACAATTGTTCAATTATTTGTTATTGCGTTATTGTGCATAAGCAGTTCTTTGATTCTAAATGAAGGTTATGACATCACTAATATGAGCATTAATCTTTGGTTTATTATAATATACATGGGTTTTATAGTAACATTTTTGACATTTATTTTTACGAATTGGAGTCAACAACATCAAGAAGCATCTCAAACGGCAATTATATTTGCCTTAGAACCTGTTTTCGCTGTAATATTTGCTAGCTTCCTAATTGGAAATGAAATTTTATCATGGCAAACATGGTTAGGATGTGGATTAATTTTTGTTGCTATTTTAATTACTGTTGTGAAAAATGATAATTTATTTATTGAGGAAAAATAAACCATTAGACTATAGGAAATTAAAATTATATAATTTTTTCTAAGATTATCCTATATTAGCAATTTTATTGGCAAGGTTTTCAATCATCAATGTTGCTAATCCTAACGGAGTGTCTCTTTGCAATAAGGTAGAAAGAATCAATTGGTCAGTTACCTTATGTAATATAAGATGCCTTCCTCTGTAGGAAAGAGTTATTTGGTCTAGATTTAGATTCTGGACTGATTTATAGAATGCATCAATTTGCCTTAAACATAAATCTAAAAATTCTTGTTGCCAATCATGCATAATAGGTCTACCTGTTTCAATCGATATTAAATCGCAATCTAAAATCTCTTCGTTTAATCTAAATTCTTTCAATAGTTCAACATAGCGAGGCTTTAATATCTTCATCGGATCACTTTTCGAAGAAGGAGAGATAAGCGCGTCTATTTTTTCATCTAATCCTTTAAAATCGTCAGCACAACAGAAATCTCTCTTAATGATTTCTTTATAGTCTGAAAGAAGAATTATTTTTAGATCTTGTAATTTTTTTTTAATACCAACAAAACTATCGTAATGATCAAATAAAGCAACAAAAATTAGGTTAATATCTTCCTCAAATTCAAGTAATATTCGATAAGATTCTACTTCAATATCTTCAATTTTAGCACTAAGTACTTCATTTGCAAAATGATATAATGCAGAAATGAGCCCACATGTTAATGTTTCGTTCCATTTACTTGCATCACCGAAAAACTTAGTAAATATTGGTTCTCCAGATTTTCTTAAAATAAGTATTGAATACAACATATTAATCCACTTTCATCTACTTTATTTTTATTTTACGTTTCGTGAAATAATTCTTTTAAAATCCGTTCGTTATTATAAATAAATTGTTTTAAAACCATGATATCATCTTTATCGAAAAAAATAGCTAAAAAACTTATATCTTTCATAATTGGTTTTAAAAATAATATTGAAGTATCTTCAAAATTTATCGTCAAATCTCTGAAGTTTCGCTCCGTTGAAAGATTTTCTATTGTTTTTAAAATTTCAATTATTCTTGCCGAGAAAGATTTCAGAATATTTTCGTCATCAGTAGTGTATATTAACGGTAAACCTTTTAACCTTCCTCCAGTTCCTATTATCGCAATAAATTCGGATTTAATTCTATTTTGTAATTTAATTAACTCATCTTCTAAGTTTTTGAGCGATTCAATTGGTTTTTTTCCATGTGTTTCTTTTAATTTATTGAAAAACCCCATAGTTCTTAAAATTAAAAAGTTAAAATATAATTTAAAACTTAATAAAATTAATATATGCTAATTCATGCGCTTTTTATTTTGCAAGAAGGCGGAGTATGTATTTATCATAGATTTTTTTCTGATGAGTTTAAAGACCTTCAGGTTGACCTTGTTACACCATTTATATCCGCTATAATGACTTTTTCAGAAAAAGTAATTTCAAAAAAGCTTGAAGTATTAGAAATGGGCGAATTGCGTTTCGTTATAAGAAAAGATAAAGATTTCCTTTTTGTAATGCTTTCTGATTCAAGTGAAAATTTGTTATTTATAAATAGTAGGTTAGAAAAAATAGTTAAAGTATTCTTTCGAGCTTATGATGTCTTAGTATTAAAAGGTAAAATCAACGAAAAACTATGTATGATTGAAAGTAAAAAATTTGATAATTTAATTGATTCGTTCATACATGGGGTATTAGAAATTAACCAAATTAAAAAACATCCAAATTATAATAAGATTGTTGAACATTTTAGTGATTTAATATCTCAACATGAAATTATTGGTTCTGCTTTATTAACTGACAAGGGAACAATAATTTATTCGTCATTAACCGGTGATCTTCTAATTAGAGCTATGAAAGAGCTTGAGATACGATACATGAGTGGTACATTTGATCTACCAGAATTGTTCTACACTTTAGGAAATGGACAAAAAGTCTGTGAAAGAATAATTCCTTACAATAAGTTCATGAATTTACTTGTTGTTGTTCAATTCACTAAAGAAACGACGTTAGGAATGATGGATTATACCTCAGAAATGATTATTGAAAAAATAGAAAAATTATTACTCTGATACTGAAGAATTTGTTAATATATTTTTAATTTATCGTAATTTTAAATTTACAACAATCTTGCTTATCAGATTGCAGTTTTTCTGTTTTAAACACTATATTTTTCAGTGCTACTTTACATATTGTATCAATTAATCCTTCTGTATAAGTACAATAAAATTTGTCTTCAATGTTTATACCTGCTTTCTTAAATGGGCAAGCTTTTACTGTAAAAATCATTTCATTCCCCTTAATCTCTATTTCCGCATTTTCTTCTCCAACTGCTGTATCAAAAACATCCTTCATAAATGAATCTGCTAATTTCTCTGGAGTCCATTCACTAATCTTAAATTTTTTTCTCAATCTTTCTTCTATATCTTTACCATGAGTCTCACCAATTAAGCGAAAAATAGTTTGAATTGATTCTGGTCCCATTACTTTGTTGAACTCTTCCATCGACATTTTAAACATCGAAGCAATAAATTTAAGCTGTTTAGTTCTCTTATCCATTCAATTACTCACTCCTCTTGTTTAAATAATTCTTCTATTTTTTTTGAAGTGTCTTCCATTTCTAGAGTAATTAGACCAATGTTTGGTTCTTTTTTAGTTATTGCTACTAAAATAACTCTACCTGCTCCCATTAAAAACATGTTCCCTTTATCTAGTTCTAAATTTAGACTCTTAAAATCACCATTAAATAATGCCTCTGCACTCCGTCTTGAAGTTCCCAAAAGTGCAGCAGACATTGCAGCAATCATTCTTTCATTTGACTCATTTGGAAGAGCCGAAGCAATTACTAAACCATTTGTTCTAATGACCGCTGTACCTATAATATCTGAAACATGATCTTCTAATTCTTGAAGAACCTTTTTAACAACATCTATTTTACTCATTTAATTCACTTCTGTAAAATTATTCTTTACTATAAAACTTAATTATGATATCTTTTTTGAATTAAAAAACTTTAGTAGGTTAATCCTTAATGTTTGATATACTTGATAAAAATAAAAAAACAGCTTTAAAATGTTTATCTATAAAAAAATGTCAATTTAAAGTTTTTAAATTTATTCTAAACTTAAAATGTATTAGAAATTTATTATTTACATTAAAAAATATTATATAAACCCAAATAATTAAAAAATATCCTTATCTCTAACATTTAACATTCCTTTATTAATTAAGCAAATAAAAAGTGAATTTAGTTATTGGAATCAAAAAAATTCTATTTATCTAATGTTGTAGTTTTACCAAGTGAAGTTTGTGTAAGAAATTTTTGCAATCTTTCAATAAATTTTACATTAAATTGTAATATTCCTAAAGATTCATATCTCATTTTTCGAATTAGAGGAGGAAGGAACAATAAAAATGACTGGTATTATCTTCAACCCTATGATTCCAATTTCAATGGTTTTGCAGATATAGAAATAAAACCTTACATAAAATTGATGCCTCTTCTCACAACAGGAAAAGAACTTTCAATTAAATATTTAATTTGTGAGAAAGAAGGAATTAAAAGCGGAAGCACAGTAAACCTTAAGATTTACAACACGCTAGCTCAAAGCTTAGTTGAGGAAAATAAGGTTATTGAAGTTTTACTAGAACTACCTAATCAAAAACCTATGATTTTAGAAAATTTACCACGAATTAATGTAATCAATGAAAAATTTGACCATATCACAATAATTTGTCCTTCTACAGTAGAGATAAATGAGGATTTTGATATACTTATAAGAATTGAAGATAGTTTTAAGAATCTGGTCCAAGATTTTTCAGAAAAAATTCAACTTTTCGAGTCAGATTTTACAGATAATAAAAGTAAAATAACCGACATAATCATTGAAGCCGGAAATAAAGGGCTTTTAAGAGAAAAAGGATTAAAATTTTCTAAATCTGGAATATATGTAATTGAAGCCTATTTTAACAACGAATATTTTCATTCAAATCCCATTATGTGCACTAAAGCAAAGTTAAAGAATCAATTGTATTGGGGTTACATTCATGGACACACTCTTAAAAGTGACGGAATTAGAGAAGTAGACGAGTATTTTAAAAACATTCAAAACGCGGGACTTGACTTTGGTACTGTTACTGAGCACGATCATAGCTGGGAAACTAAAAATGAGGATTTTGACGAAATTAAAGCTAAAATTAAGACGTATCATAAAGAGAATAATTTTATTTCTTTTTTCGGATACGAATGGGGTACATGGTATTCCGGAGGTAATGGAGATATTTGTATTTATCATTATAGCGACGATATTCCTATAGTAAGATCTGACGTGAATAAATATAATTCTACAACAAAAATAATTGAAAAATTAAAGCATCATGAAGGAAATATCTTGATGATCTCTCATCATACTGCTTTACGTCCAGGTTATCGAAATTGGAAATATTTTGATAATTCTTTAGAAAAATTAGTTGAGATTTATTCTACATGGGGTAATCAAGAATATTCGTTTCTAGAAGGAAATCCTCTACCACCTAGATATAAATTTTTTGGTTATGGTAAATTTTCACGCAAAAGAGGAGCAATTTTGGAAAAAAACGATTCATTTGTTTCAGATGCTCTTAAAAAAGGATATAAATTAGGTTTTACGGCGGGAGGCGACGACCATTTTGGAGTCTATCCCTCTGGTTCTATAGATCCGGATAATGGTATATATCCACCAGGTATTATGGCTATTTGGACTAATGAGCTAACTAAAAAATCCATATGGACCGCATTAAATAATCGAAAATGTTATGGTACAACTGGACCAAGAGTAATTATAGAATTTTTTATGGATAAATATTTTATGGGAGATATAGTAAATTTAACTGAAGATTCTAAATTGACTAGAAATCGAGAAATAACAATTAATCTTATCAGTCCAATTATTATAGAAAGAATAGAATTAGTAAGAAATAGTAATGTTTACAAATTAAAAGTAATAAATTCTAATATTTCTGAATTCAATGTAGAGGACAATGATAATTTCAACTCAATCGCATTAAACAATTCTCAAAAAACTGAGAAATTTGTATATTATTATGTGCGTGTATTTCTTGAAAATAATAATATGGCATGGTCAAGTCCAATCTGGATTATTGAGACATTAAAATAATCCAAATACAATATATCTAATCTTTCTAATCTCTCAACACCTTTGTTGTTGATTTAAACATGTAGGTTTTAAAATAGAACTTATTAATTAAAATTTCTCGAAAACAATATCTTATAAGAATTAGATCATGTTCTCAAAAGAATAAAAAACATTTTTATACCAAAAGAATGAAATAATTTATAGAAATTCGTTTTGTTAGTGTCATAGAAAAAAAATAGATAAGTGGAAATTAAAATGCTTTCTTCAATAGGTTGGATTAACGGTACAACAGCTATGATGGTACTTATTAGTGGTTGTATATTTGGAATTTATTGTATCTATAAAGCAAAGAAAAAGGATGCAAAGCTTCTTTTATACTTAGGATTTGCAGCTATCTGTTCTGGTCTTGGTTTTCTAGGACCCTGCTGTGATTTTATACATATTCTTATTACAGGTAAAAATATTGACAATAGCGTTGGACAAGTTCCAAAATTAAGTTTTTTATGGTTACCTTTAACCATATTATTTGGGATGTATCTTGGAGCAGAACTTTTAATGCCAAATAGAA
>JBHLLE010000051.1:0-10660 GCA_048885945.1 Candidatus Hermodarchaeota archaeon
CTTTAACTATTCCAGAAATCTTAAACCTTTACGAGGTTGTCAGCATGCGTCTATATTTTATACGCCTGCATCATTCTCTAAGGGTAATTTTAATTATAATTTTATAGTTAACCTTTGTTTTAATTATCATTTAAACCTTAGTTCCATGTGATATGTGAGCTTTCCACAGAAAGCACAATAGTAATATCCATTATTCATTGCGTTTAATACATGTCCACACTTTTGACAAATGATCATATTTTATCAAATAGTATATTGTTTTCCTAATTTTAAGTTTTAAATTTATTTTTTAAAAGTATTTAGCCAATATATTGGAATTACAAGAAAGTTAAAATACAGAAATCAATATTAGTAATATCGTTTACATTTTAAAACTATAAATTAATAAACACTAAATTATAAAGAACTTAATTTTACATGTAATCTTATTCTTAAGAGAAATAATCTTTTACAAAGGTGGCAAAAAAAATGGAAATAAATCCGTTTGATATAGCTAAAAAGCAACTAAGAATAGTTGCAAAAGAAATTGATCTAAATCCAAATATATCAAAATTTTTGCAAAGGGTCGAACGATCTTTAATAGTGAGTATTCCAATCTTAATGGATGACGATACTTTAGAGATTTTTGAAGGGTATAGAGTACATCATTCCACAATTAGGGGCCCTGGAAAAGGAGGTGTGAGATTTGCCCCAGACGTGAATTTGGATGAGGTAAAAGCGTTAGCAATGTGGATGACATGGAAATGTAGTATTTTAAATCTACCGTTTGGAGGAGCTAAAGGAGGTATTTGTGTAGATCCTACAGTCTTATCTAAAAAAGAATTAGAGAGGCTCACAAGAAGATATACTGCCGAAATTATTAACATAATCGGTCCAGATATCGATGTACCGGCACCAGATATGAATACCAATTCTCAAACAATGGCATGGATGATGGATACTTTTTCTATGAATAAGGGAAGAACAATACCTGGTGTTGTAACTGGAAAACCAATAGAAATAGGAGGCTCTGTTGGGAGACAAGGGGCTACGGGAACTGGTATGTTTTTCGTATTGGAGGCTTTATGTAAAAAATTAGAATACGATCTAAAATCAATGAGAGTTGCAATCCAAGGATTTGGTAAAGTTGGATCCGTTATTGCAAAAAAGTTATACGATTTTGGGTGTAAGATAATAGCAATTATGGAATTAGAGGGAGGAATATATTCCGAAAATGGTTTAAACATCAATCAATTAATTCAGTGGAAAATTCAAAATAAACTACTAAAAGATTATAAGGAAGATTCAATTAAAGTGATAAATACTAACGATGAATTTTTTAAAATCGACTGCGATATCTTAGTACCCGCAGCAACTGAAAATCAAATAACAGAAAGCAACGCTCCTTCTATTAGTTGCAAAATAATATTAGAAGGAGCTAACGGACCAACTACACCTAGAGCAGATAAAATTTTGGATAAAAAAGGAATATTAATCATTCCAGATATTTTAGCTAATAGTGGAGGAGTATGTGTTTCTTATTTCGAATACATTCAAGATATACATGCATATTTTTGGAAATTAGGACGAATATATGAAGAGTTAAAAAATATTATCCTTGAGGCATTTGAGAACGTATGGAAGATTTATAAGGAAAGAAACATATCTCTTCGAACAGCAGCGTATATTATAGCAGTCTCTCGAATTGCTAAAGCAATTGAATTGAGGGGTATTTTTCCTTAGATTTAGAATATCTAATTATTTTATACCTTTTGTTTCTTTTTAGACAAAATTTTTTATTTTTAATGATTAGAACACGAACAAATTCATTTTTCAAATATATTTATATTATTATAACCTATTATTAATTCAAATACCTAATTTTTTTAGAATATATTTTAATCAATTAAAATTAAGTTAAGGGGAACTACTATAGTAGATATCGTCAAAATTGCCGTAGACGGCGTTGGGGGTGTTGGAAAGACAACCCTACTTCACAGGCATGAGTACGGAGTGTTTGATCCTGATACTAAATTGACGATAGGTATAGATTTTTTCGCAAAAAATTATTCTCTTTACGGATACAATATTACATCACAATTTTGGGATATGGTTGGGGCAACAAGATTTAATTTTTTAAGACCTATCTGTTATAATGGTGCAAATTGTCTTATACTTGTTTGCGACTTAACCCGACCAATTACTTTTGAACGAATAGATTATTTTATTAATGTTGCAAAAAAAACACATATTACTCCTAAACAAATTATTTTAGTTGGTACCAAAACCGATTTATATTATGAAAGAAACGTAGATTCTACTTATCTTTCAAGTATAATGGAAAAATATGAAATATCTGAATTCATTGAAACATCAGCAAGAAATAATCATAATATTGATGTTCTTTTTGAATTAGCTACTACTTTAGCCATGTATAATAAAGGAATGATTAATAACCAGGATTTTAAGTATTATAAAGAGATTATAAAAGAAAAAATTAAAGAACCATCTCCTGAACCCCATGAAAAACTAATTAGAAAATGTTGGAAATGCGGTAGATCTCTGTTCTTTTACGAATTTTGCGATTCTAACAATCAAAATTATGACGAAGATAGATTATTAGAATTGTGGGAGAGTGAATTTCTTCAATTTTTCTGTTGTTCTTGCTATAACGAACTAGAAGGTAAAAATAAGAGTTTGTAAACGCGCTCAATACAAAATTCAATTATTTTAAGTTATAATTCTATTTATCATTTTTTTAATAGATTTATAACTTTCAGAATTATGTGGTATATCATAAATAGGTTTTCCTTCGAGATCGTAATCAACAATTGTCTGATCTTCTGGAATTTGTCCTAAGATTGGTAAATCAAGTTTCTTAAGCTTATTTATAATCACGGTTATATCTCCTTTAACTTTGTTTATAATTACTCCTATCTTTTTATAATTAGTATATTTTTTAGCGCTTTTTCTGATGGAATTAGCAGTTTCAATACTTCTTAGAGATATATCAGTTATAATAAGAATAAAATCAACAGATTTAAGAACCATCCTATTAATCTGTTCAAGTCCTGCTTCACAATCGACTAAAATTATGTCAAAATCTTTAGAAATCGATTCTATAACTTTTCTTAAAAGTGCATTTGATGGACAAAAGCAACCTGGTCCTTCAGGTTGACCAATAGAAAATAAGCAAAAATCCTTACTTTCTGCCATAGCATCGTAAACATTAAAATCAATCCTTTCGGCTAATTTTCGAGCGTCTTTTTTTGTCTGGTGTGCTTTTTTCACAGCATCCAATCTAACTTCTTCAAGACTTTTAAGAGGTATGAGTTTTACCATATTACTTAAGTGTGGATGAGTTGGATCAGCATCAATCAACAATAGCTTATAATTCTCTGATTGAGATAATATTTTAGCTAATAGAGTTGTGATTACAGTTTTTCCAACACCTCCTTTACCAGTGACGGCAATTTTTACGGGCTTTTCTTTCATTCTTACATTTAAGCTTTATTTTTAAAATAAATTAAAAATTTATTCTCTAATCTTATTTCTTTCAATAAGTACATCTTTAATATCCTCACACGTTTCATAGTACGGACATTCATTGCAATCCCATTCGTAATCGCAATCAATTCTTTTTTTCCATTTATCAACTTTTTCTTTCCAATTTTTTTCTATTTGATTTCTAATATCCGATGTAAGTTCTTTAAATTCTTCAATTAAATCTGGATAAGCTACAATAAATATAATTTCAATAGATTTTATTGTTTTTTCGAATTTTTGTTTGTATAAATAATAAATTGCGTTTCCCAAAAATTCAAATGAAAACTTATCTTTTATCACTTTACTAATTCTACACCAAAATCTTCTTGGGATTGTCCGAATCATAAAACCCTCGATTCCATTAGAAATAAAGTTGTATTCTCTTAAAATATTAACATCTTCAATTGATAATTGTTTATAGCCTATTAGAATAAATAGTCCGAAATCTAATATTCTTTCTGAAATTTCAGAGACTTCCGGACCTATTAATATGATTTTACCGTCTTGGACTATATTAAAATTAGATATTGGATACACTAAAGAAAAAGAGTTTCTATTTTCTCCTCCTAATTCTAATACAGTCTCTTCTTTAAGAATGATTTCCTTATATTTGTCTATATCAACTTTAATATCTAATTTATTAAAATAGCCAATCTGGTTTGATTTAATTGTGAAGCAGTGAATTTCTCTTTTAGGTTGAAAATCTTGGTTTAAAAATTGTCGAATTTTTTCTATTGTTTTAATGCTATTCACTATTATAAATTAGCGTTCTTTACTTTTTAAATTACTAAGAAATTACAATTTTAGTTTCCCATTGGAAATTTTTAAAATTTTAAAAACACTAATGATATAATAATTATAATTAAGAAATAATGGGTAATTTGATATGTTTCCTAAACAAAGATTGGAGGAGTTAAAAGGAGAATCGATAAGAATATATTTAAAACATTTACCAAAAGCACATTGTGTTCAATTAGGTAAAATCGAGACTGTTGGAGAACATATTGTTATAGTTAGGGATATAGACCATGATAATCTTGTATATATTCCCCTTGAAAATATTGCATATATCAAAACACTATAATTTTAACTATAGCAATAATTAAAGCTGAATCTTTTATATTTTTATTTTTTTAACATTCATTATTAAGCTAATTAGATTTAAGATTAATATTATAATAGTGTTTTCTAAAATTTTAAATGATAAAAAATAAATTTGAATTATGACAGGTAATGGCAGATTTGGGGTATGGATTGAAGATAAATATGGATTACCCGCATATAATTATAATTGCAATCAAAATTCGGATACTTATGCTAAAACATCTACAACATATGGTTATTCCACTGATCATTTCCATCAAATTGGAAATGATCGAATTACTGCAATCGCGAATAATGGAGGGTATATTCAAGTTTTAGAATCAAGCAGAGGTTTTCAGTGGTTAACAAGTTATAATAAAAAAAGAAGAAAAATAGGGGGTGGTATAGCATTTTTTAATATTGGAAATTCTGATTATTTTTATTCCGATTTATTTCATAAAGAATTATTTGATAAAAATTCTATTTTTGAAAGAATATTTGGAATTGGTTATTTTAAAAAAAAAATTCAAACAAACAAATTAAAACTAATCCATAATATATGTGTTCCTTTTTCAGACGATCCAATTTTAATTTCTGAAATTTTTATTTCTAACATATCAAATAGTATAAATCTTAACAATGTAAAAATTATTAATTTTTGGGATATATACTTACACCACCTATTACGTTCTCTAATTGTAACCTCAAATAATAGAAAAAAATTTGGTAAAAATAAATTTGTTAATTTATTTGGTAAATTAATTAAGTTATGCCAAAAAATTACTAGAACTGATACCGATGGTGCTCGAAAAAAATTTGATAATAAATTTAAATTTAATATTTCTTTTAATTTTAAAACACAATCTATTTATGTGAATCCAAAATATAAAAATAAACCACCTAATAAACCAGAAGAACCTGCAAAACATAATTTTTATCCAAAAACAATTTTTTTATCAATGATAGAAGGAAATGCTACAAAAGCATTCTATAAATCCTTAAAATTAAAAAAAGATAATCAAATAAGTATTGATTTTAAGAATTCAGATTTTCCTAATGATTATTCTCTTAATAATTACAAAAAATATCCGTCTTTAGGAATAGGTACTGAATTTCAATTAAAACCTCAAGAAACACGGAGAATAACTTGCATTTTTGGATATTGTGAAAAGGAGGAAATCGATCATCTGATCGAGAAATATAAAAAGATTGTTTCTGAAAATTCTATTTTAAAATGGAACGCTGAAAAATGGAAGAGCTCGCTAATTGAATTAAGATGTGAGAATGATCCTTGGTTAGCTCGTGAGACTAAATGGCACTCATATTATACTCGAAGTGCTTGTTGCTTTGATGAGTATTTTAATTTACATAAATTTCCTCAAGGTTCAATATATCTATTTGGACATGGGCTCGATGGCGCGATAAGAGACTTTATGTTATATCTAAATTCAATAATTTTTATAAATCCTCAATTAGCTCGAGAATATTTGATTTATGTCAATTCTCTCATGGAACCAAATGGTAAATTACCATATAGTATTTATGGATTTGCTAAAGTCTATACGAAATCAGTCCATTCAAAGCCTTCTGATTTAAATATTTTTTTATTGTGGGGAATTTTGGAATACATATATACTACAAGAGATTTTAATTTTCTAGAGGAAAAAATTCCATTTTATCCTAAAAATCTTAATTTAGACTCGACTATTTTAGAAAGAATATTTATATCTCTTAAATATCTTTTTTCTGATAAAGTAGGAATAGGGGAGCATGGACTAATAAAAGTTGGTGATGGAGACTGGAGCGATGGAATTAGTCTTTTTGTTGAAAGTCGGAAAAAATTTATTAAAAATGGAGAATCTAACTTTAATACGGCTTTTACTATTTATATTCTTCAAAAATTAATACCATTATTAGAAAAATATAACTCTGATTTAGCAAGCCTTTATGCTGAAAAATTAATAAAACTAAAAGAAGCTATTTTAAAAACATGGAATGGAAAATGGTTTTATCGAGGATGGGATGGGAAAGGAAATCCAATTGGAGATAAAAATATATATCTCGAACATCATAATTGGATCCTAATTTCAAAGATACTAGAAGATGATCGGGCTCACTCCTTAATAAATGAGATTTTAACAAAACTGGATGAACCATCTCATATTGGTCAATATATTTCCTATCCTCCCGAAAAAACACTTTTAAATATCTTACCTAAAGGATGGGATGTTAACGGAGGAATATGGCATGCGATGAATTCTTTGTTAACATGGGGATATTCTAAATATGATTCCAAAAAAGCATATAATTCTTTAATTAAGAATTCTTTAGCTCATAGAGCCAACGTATATCCTAATATTTGGTATGGAATTTGGAGCGGCCCTGACGCTTATATTGCAGATTATGCTGAAAATGCAGGACAAGCCTTTTATCATCTTATAACACCAATGTGCGATTTTCCAATAATGAATCTAAATATACATGCATGTTATCTATTATCCGTTATCAAGATTGTTGGTATTGAAGCAGAATATAACTCCTTAATCATTCATCCAAAACTTGAATTTCAAAATTTTCAATTCAAATCTCCTATAATCTCAATAGAATTCTCATCGAATTTTATCAATGTCGAACTAAATCTAGAATTTACTAAAAATTTAAAAGTTAAAATTTGCAAACCTAAATGGTGGGAGGATAGTTCAATTATTTTATTCAATGGGATTAACATTACTAAAAATAAGGATCTCTCTAGAATTGAGGAAAATTTTATTATTATAAGTATAAAAGAGAATATTAAAAAAATCAATATTAATCTAAAGTAATTATTTTTATTATTATTATTTTTACTTAAAAATCTAATAGATCTCTTGTAGGAAACTTATTTGTACTATCTATTCCTTCTAAACTAAGAGAGGCTGCTTTAACTCCCATCTTTCCAGCAGAGATTATATCATTTCCCTCTAAAATTCCTTGTAGAAAGCCTGCATCAAAGGCATCTCCTGCTCCTATGCTATCAATTATTATTTTAGGTTGTATTGCGGATATTTGTTTTGTTATATCCTCATTTTTTACCAAAACTCCTTTTTCACCTAATTTAATTGCTAAAATCCTAAATCCTTCATTTATAAGCATATCTGCTGCTTCATATATATTAGTTAATCCTGTAATGTTTATTGCTTCACTCTCATCGATCAATAAAACATCAATAAAGGGAGTTAAAGGATGTAATATCTTGATCCACGGTTTTTCTATTGATTCTAAAGGAAATTGCGGATCCATCGATGTTAGAAGCCCTAATTTTTTAGCATCTTTAAATAGATTAGTTAAATCATCATTCCATAGATTAGAGAAATGTAAATAACCAGAAGAGTGTAATAAATCAGCATCTATTAGATAGTTTTTCATATTATTATTTAATTCATGTGGCCAACCATAATGCGTTGGTCTTTTAAACGTCGCAGGGCGTTTATTATCTCCAAATAATAATATATAAATAGCAATTCCACTTTCTTTACCTTCTTCGATTTTAACAAACTCGGTTTTAATTCCTATTTTTTGTAATGAATTTAAAACTATCATACCAAAATTATCATCTGCTACACATGAAACCAAATGGATTTCATTTCCGAGTTTTTTAAGATTTTGTGCTACATTTCCAGCAGCTCCCGCTGTTATGCAATATACTTCTGAAATATCTGCCCATTGCCTTAATTCATTTATATTTGTTGGAGCATTTCCTTTAATTATTAAATCAAGATTAATAGGACCAATTATACCAATCTTATAAACCATATAAACACATCTTCAATTAATGTTCTCCTGGTTTTAAAATCATTGTCCATGCTCTCGCATGCTTTGGAATATTTGATTTCTGACAATCAGGATTAATGTTTCCTTGTTCTATTGCACAATAATAAGGAATTAATTGAATGATTGGTACTACATATAACGCAAATAAATGTTCATTATCAATAGGCGTACGAACAACATAATCCATGATCTCTGACATTTCATTTTCTCCATTATGTAAAATTGCAACAATAGGACTTTTAATCATCATAGTAAATTTAGCTATTTGCTTGAACCACTTTTCCGAGTTATTTTTAGGATATAAAAGTATAGTTAAAATTTTTTCATCAGTCAAACCTAAGGCGCCATG
This sequence comes from Candidatus Hermodarchaeota archaeon, assembly GCA_048885945.1. GTDB lineage: Archaea > Asgardarchaeota > Lokiarchaeia > Sigyniarchaeales > SOKP01 > LW40-45. Next base: position 8,768 of record JBHLLE010000051.1, read on the forward strand.
CAGATGTCTTGTTGGTACCATTGATTTTGCGGGTATATGTGCTATTTCTTCAAATTTGAGTTCCATTTCCTCAGCAGTGCCAAAATTGGTTCCTGCACCAACGATGATTATACTGCGAACATGGGCATAGGATTTTGCAATACTCCAACAACGTGTATCAAAATATTCCCATCTTTCAGTCATTAAATCTGGTATTTTATATAAGATTTTTTTCAGACTTTCAAAATCTACTCCTTCTATTTTTTTTTTCTCTCCTAAGACTAATGCAAATAATAAACTTGCTGCTAACCTTGTAGCATAATGGAATGTATCCGATCCTCCTGTATCAAACCCTCCAGCACAGGCTATTGTGTCATCACATTCTTTAGTCAAAGGACTATCTTTTACTGACGTTATTGCAACACAATAACAACCTTTTCCTTTCATTTTTTTAGTAGCAGATATTGTATCAACAGTGCTACCACTTCCACTGTAAGCAAACAATGCTGTATGCTCAAAATCATAAGGTTTTTCAACAGTTAGACATTCAACAGAATCTTTATCTTCAGACGTTATTTTTGACCATTCCCAAAATGCTGGACCTGCCGCTTGGGCTACGAATTGGGAAGTACCCATTCCAATACCCACTATATGCTTTATGTCTTGTTTTATAAACTCATTAGTAATTTTATCAACAGAGTTCTTAATAAATTCTAAAGTGTTCCGTATTGCTATCGGTTCAGTTTTAATATCATTATAAACATTAAAAGGATGATGGGTTTTTGGCTCGCTTCCCAAAGCATAATACATGATTGGATATTCAGTTGTTGCCTCAATTCTGCTCGTAGGATTGTCTGCTACAAAATCAAATTTTTTCCTTTCTTTATAATCTAATACTTTATTCTCTTGTCCTTTCATATTCAACTTAAGAAAAAATAATTAGTTAAATTATTTGTTTTCTACATAATAACTATATACATAAGCGATTAAAAAGACAAAAAATACAGAAATATGTATCCAATTTGCCATGGGAAGATTATAGAGAAATTGGTAGGTTAGCGTGACTATAAATCCTAGTAGATGCCAAAAAATCATCATAGTTACTATATTTTTCACTGTTTCCCATTTTGTCTCCTTATACGATAACCATTGAAGAAGCCATAAGCTAAGAAGCGCGGCTCCTAAAATTCTAGCTAATAGAGGAGCATAATATGGCCATTGTACTATATCTAAATATATCTCGATGAAAAACAGAAAAGTTATTCCAAAAATAAGAGCTGCTGAACCAGAAGTTAAAAATGTATATTTTAATATTTTTGATATGGTCTTTTCTTCCATTTCTTTTTCACATCAATGAATTTTAAATATAAATTTTATATCTTTTTTTTTTAATAAAAGGTACTAGTAAATTAAATGGCAATAAGATATTTTATTATTTAAATAAATAGATCATTATGTACTATAAAATCCATATTTAAACACAGCATCAGTCATTGCTTTTACATTTTCAGCTTTTGCTTCGTCAGGAATTCCAGAAGAAGCAACGATATATCCTCCACCTTCCATACAATCTTCTATTGATTTCTTTACATAAGCTTCAACTTGGTTAGGCGTTCCAGCAATAAATAATGATGCGGGAATGTTTCCTTTTATACATACATAATCGCCAAATTCGTCTTTTGCCCTGGCTAAATCAGACTGAGCGAACCAATATATCAATTTTCCTTTATGTTTCTTCGCAAATTCTGCTAGATATGAAAATCTATCCGTATATTTACCTTCAAAAAACGGCATAGGAATTAAACCATTTTTAATTAAACTTTCCATGAGAGTTGTTAATGTTGGCCAGTAAAATTCTTCAAATTGACTAAAATTCATGAATCCTTCTGCTCCTCTATGTATTGGGATAAAAAT
>JBHLLE010000052.1:0-10585 GCA_048885945.1 Candidatus Hermodarchaeota archaeon
ATATATTTACGAACCATTGGAAGCAAGTACTGATTTTGTTCGATGGTTAGATGATGATTGTGATTGGCAAGATTATGGTAAAGTAAGAGTTGGAAATTATAAATTCACTTTAGAAGCTCGTAAGAAACATATCTATGGAAATATAATCTTAGAGGATGTTTCAGTTTAATGAAAGTAGAAATTCAAAAATCAGGTATTTACGATGCCGATTATAATTTTAGAACGCTTCAAGTAGGAGATAGGGAACCAGATCCATTTTTGGATAAATTCGGGGATAGTCCTAATTGTGATACTTACCTTATTTCTCAATTTAAAAATCATAGAAAAGTTATATATCAAGAATGTCCTGTTAGTGGAATGACTGATAGGAGATGGGAATTTAGCGAAATTGATTACGGTACTGTTGAGTTCTATGTAGCTATAAACGATGCAAACGATGGGAGTTGTGCTTTTATGATGGATGATTCCCATATTGAATTATATATAGATGACGATTTTTTTAAAATTCCAGTTGTGGGTAATATATGTGCCGCTTCTGATAATACTATATATCATATTAGGATTGATTTTGAATGTACTACTGGGAGTTATCAGGGGCTTGATCAATGGCATTATAAAGTATATATAAACGATACGGGTTATGGTCCTTATTGGTTTGGTGGAGTAGAAGCCGCTCCATATAAAGTAAAACCAACTGATATGCAATTAAGAAGCGATTACGATTCAGGTATTTGTAAAACATATTGGGATGCTTTTGGGTGTACTTGGCTTGGAACTTACGAAATTGGAGATAATAAAAGTTTAGAAACGGTCACTTCTCTTTCAAGCGAAATTGAAGTGTGTAATGTGATTAGAGAAAAGGGAAAAGTTCACACCGCAATAATTAAAACTTCCGAAGATTTAAGCGTTGGAGATATTATAAAAATATATGACGATAATGATATTTTATGTTTTCATGGTCCAATCCATAGTAAGAAGAGAGATGGAAGTAAATTTAAATGGGAAGCTATAAGTTATAATAGAGAATTAAATAATAAATTTTCCATAGATTTTACTGATGGAGGCGGTAGTGGATCAGGGGGAGCTTATCTTGTCGATGAAATGTACGAAGATATTATAGATCAAGAAGGAAATTTTCTCTCTTATAGTTCTTCAATAGATCCAGACGGAAACTGCTCTGAAGAATTCTCTAATTTAAAATTTAGTAATAAACAAATAAAAGAAGGTTTTAATTTTCTTGACGATTTAGAAGATGGAATTTGGGTTGATGAACCTGATGGAGTAGTTTGGTTTTGGAAAATTGCAGATATTCCCGAAGTTGATATTTATTATTGGGCTACCGAAAATTTTAAAGAAGAAACCATTGGTACTACAGGAACTTCAATAGATTTTGTAGATTCTTCTTCTGGTAATATAGAGATTAAAAACGATTCAGGCGGGAAATGTGGTCATAAAAAAGTTATAGAAATTGACGATGACGATGCTAATGCCCATTATTTCGTTCATAATTTATCAACAACATACGAAGATATTACGATAGAATTTTGGATAAAATCTTCAGATGTTACTTACGAAACTCTTATTTCTTTATTAGATTCTTCAGATAGTGTAATTTGTAGAATAATGATTGATGACGATAAATGGCAGGCTTACCATACAGCTACTTGGAACGATTTAGGATATACTCCTTCGGACAATCAATGGTATAGAATTAGAATAGATTATAATACCGATAATACTTTTGATGTATGGATTGATGGTTATCATGTTGTTGATAGTAAAGCTGTTGAGGATAACGATGCGGCGGCAAAAATAAAAATTAGTTCACAGGCAGCAGATTCAAGTTATAAAATATATTTTGACGCTTATGGATGCTCTGAAGAAGATTCTACTTATACGACTGGTGGAATAGAAAAAGGAATTTGTTTTGAATATAAAGGATCGATTGTTTCTATTCCTAAAACAGAAGAAATAATAGATCAGATAAATAGAGTTATTCTTTACGGTGCTTTTATTGAAGGAGAAAGAATAACGGCAACCGTAAACGATTCGGATTCGCAAGATCTTCTTGATATAATTCCGTATATAGATCATTTTCCCCATGTTTACGATGCAACTGAATTAGCAGATATAGCTCAAAAAATATTAGATAGAACTGGTATGATGGATTATCCTAAATATATAGAAATAGCAATTAGCGGATTAGATTACACATCTTTCGGAAAAACAATAAAATTAAACTTTTCTCCTTACAAAGAACTTACTATAACAAGGAATTATTATATTTTAAAGGATAAATTTGATGTAAAAAGAAACATCCATTATTATACTCTTTCGTCAGGTTTAGTAATGGAACATAGAGTATTAAATCAATCAGAAGGAATAAAAATACAAACTGCTGACGAAGAGCAGCTTGATATAGTGGCTTCAAATAAGCCAACAATTTATATAAAAAACGCCGATCCTACCGTAAATGACGATGTGGATGGCGGTTATAAAAGAGGAGATATTTGGATTAATACATCAGACGATGGAACATTTATTTGTAGAAATCCTGCCGATGGGGCAGCAGATTGGAAGGAGATATAATGAGCGAAGAAGAATCAATTATTGATCAACTTATTACTGCTATTTCTGAGAATCAAGAAACATTAGATTCTGATCAAGAAATAACTTTAGAAGATTTAAGAGAGTTTATGGGCGAAATAAATTACTCTCTGCTTCAAATTCTTTTAAGAATTAAAGAACAAGACGATTTAAAAAAATCTCGCAAAGAAAATCTGCAAGGAAAGTCAGATCATCTTTACAGTTAAATTTAATAAAAAAAGAAGAGATTAAGAATCTAATTTATCCGATAAATTTTGTATTAGATTTTTAAGCTCTTGAATTTCCTTTTCTAATTTTGAAGCCTTAGCTTCGGTTTCTTCGTTAATTTTTTCAATTTTACTGATTTTATCCTTAGTGTCTAATTTTTCTTGTAATAGAAGTCTTATTTGTTGATCTTGGATTAAGAGTTGCTCTCGTAATTTAAGCATTTCTTTTTTAGCAAAAATACCCGTTTTTGCCGTATTTTCTAAAGAAGTAATAAGATCTATATTCTCGTAATAATATTTGGCAAATTCTTCGGTATCGTTAAACATTTGTTGATATTTGGAAGAAACAGATCCAACATGCCCCATCATTCTTTCTACTATTTCTTTATCATCGTGTAAAGCTCTTATAACTATAGTATTAAAGTACGATCTTAACGCTTTAGGAGTAATGTTATATATTTCGAGTTTTTCGCATGTTTCTCGAAGATTCTTACTAAAGGCGTTTGGTTTCATTTTTTTACCAGTTCCATTAGGTTTTAGGTAATTTGAAACAAATAACCAAGAATTAGAATCCATTTTTTCTCCTTTTTTCTTTCTATCGTTTAGGTAGATTTTTATTAACGAACAGGCTTCTCCATTAAAGAATGTTTGGAATCTAATATCAGACTTAGTTCTATTTCCTTCTATATAACAAATATTATAATCTGGATAATATCCTCTTTCAAAATCCTTAATCTTTAATTTAAAGAGATCTACATCATCCATTCCAGAAGAAATCTTACAATGAAGGATTGCCCTATCTCTTAATAAAGTAAGGTCATCTCTAATCTTTTTTAAGGATTTTTTCTTGTCGTCTTGAGAAATTCTTTCCTTTTTAGATCTCCATACTTTATCTTTAATTCCCTTTCTTTCTTTTGGGATTTCGTTTTTATTAAAATTGATAGGAATATTGTTTTTTGAGAAGAAACTCGTAAGAACGCTGAAGATATATTGACGAGCTGAATTTATTGAAACAGCCTTCTGAATTACCTTACCATTGACTTCCTCTCCAATTAAATATTTATAGAAAAGAAATAGTTGTTTTTTTGCAATGTTTGTTATTTTAATTGGGTCGTCACGCCTTATATCGTTATTATGTTCGATAATAAGGTCATCTGGACTTTTTTCAATAAATTCAACATACTTCTCAAGAATACCCAGTTTCTTTTGCCTCTGAGATTCTGTATATGATTCAATCCATTTCTTAACATATTTGGATTCTATCAATTCTGGATACTCCTTTTTTGGTCTTCCGAAATAATTTTTCTCACTAACTATTTCTAAGTTTTCAATCATTTATAAATATCACCCTCAATTTTTATAACTTAATGTCATATTTAATAATGATTCGTTGTTTATAAATTTTATGGTTCCTCAGAGGCGTTTTATAATTAAAAAAATAAGATAAATCAATAGTGTAGTTATACAAGTTGATGGTTGTTTTGTAAATGGACTATTTTGATGAATTTCTATGTTACTAGAAAAAAGTAGTTATTTATATCCGTTTTTTCTTATCAATTATGTAAAAATACAAGATATTTTTACTTAAATAGTAATACTTTATTGAGAAAATTCTTTATGAAAGCGAAATTTACACACAAAATTTATATAAATCTTTAAGGAAAGTATTTTTAATGAATTATTTTAAGGAGTAAAAAACGATGGTAATATTTCAAAAAAATAAATACAAAATATATATTGTACTATTATTCGTTGTCGCATTGCTCATCCAAGCTCCAATTACTAATAAATTTAAAACATCAATATCTGAGAATAGTAGAGAATCACCCCAAATTTCAGCTCCAGTTTCAGGATCAATGCAATGGTTAAATAATACAGGTTTTGATAATGAAGATGATTGGGTGAAGGAAATTAACACAGACGATCTTAATCCTGATCTCAATGCGTCAATAGATAATGGTTTAGCAAAATACGAGGTATTAGGTGAGAAACACACATTTGTGTTGGGTGTAGATCCTAGAAATTCAACAGAAATGGATAAATGGCAAACTACAAAAAAAACACAATACGAAATTTATCCAGATAGTGTATCAAAGACCTCAGAGGGATTTATAGCTTCTCATAGATGGACTGAATCTGCAGGTGGTCAAGATAATAATAGCTGTGCTGTTCGGTGGGTTAGGCAAGTTGAAATGCCAGTTGATATGTCAGATTATAAAATCACATCAGCATCGTTTATGGCACAATTTAATGCAACTGTCGAGGAACAATCTGATGGTTCAGGTCCAGATGATAGCTATGGTGGTATTGAGGTTCCACCAAGTGATTATACTACTTCAGGTCAAGATGATACATGGGATTTTGCTTATTATTCTGCTGAAATTTCAAGTGAAGATAATCCAACTATGAAAACTTTATTAGCATATAACAGAACTAATAGTTTAGGAACAGATGTTGCACCTATGTATGTTAATAATAAGCCTGCTATATATCGAGACACAAATATGACACTTAATTTAAATGAGGATTTACTAATATCGTCAATAGAATCTGCTTTATCTTTTGATAATCGTAATTTTACATTGTATCTAGGAATAGATATTTTTTGCGCTGATAATTTCAATGGTGCAGATCAAGACAATTTTAGTAAATTAGTAATTAGATCTCTGAATTTAACTTTCACCTATGAGAAGTATATAGATGAGTTAGATTCTGTCTCTTGGAATCAATACGGTAAAAATGTTAGTTCTCTTACTACTAACCCAATTCAAGCGAATAGTGCAAAACTTAGATTTCAATACAAGATTGATAAGAGTTGGAGCGTATATACACCTAAGCAAAATTCTGAATTAAAATGTTATCTGAATGGAAATCCATATATCATTCCAATTAAATTAATTGATATTAGCGATACGGAATATAATGTGACTGAAATATCACTTACCCCTCCTGCGATTAATGAGGGCGTAAATCTTTCAATTGAAGTTATAATGAAGGATGAATTTGAATTAAATCAAACAATTACTATCTACATTGATAATGTAACTCTCGATATTTCTTATACTATTTACGCACCCGATGTAGCAGTTAGTTCAGATGGAGGAGGTGGAGGGGGAACCAGGATTATTCGCGGAGAAGATTATTCGTGGCTAGTTTACACTCTAACTGCGGGAATAATAGCACTCATGATATCAATAGTAGCGTATGAAAAGCATTTTAAAATCCCTCCAATGGTCAGAAAAATTAGAAAACTCAAGAAAAAGATTCGAAAGGGCCGAAAAGTTAAATCTTTGTTAGTGAATTCTAGAGAAAAGTTAATAAGAGACAGTTTTGAAGCGAAAACTCATCAAGTATTAGAAGCAGATGTTATAAAATCCGAAGTAATTGACAAATTAGAAAAAGGAGGGAGCTAAATGCCGCAAGGTTTTGTAATAACTAAATGGACAAACGATCAGGGTATGCTAGTAGAGTTAAAATATCCTGAAGAAATTGAAGTGGATTTAGACGATATGATGCGGGTTTTTTACGCTCACATTGTAGGAGCGGGAGCAGGAGGAGATGTTCTTGTAAGGCTCGAAAAAGCCCATTCTAACGTTTCTAGTCACTTTACAGGGATGGATTCCAGAGTACCCTACTTAGTAAACATCATGCTAGAGCTGGGAGAAGATCCCGATATGTTTGGCGAAGCAATTATTAAAGAAATAAACGATAACATCTTGAATTATCTCAATCAACTTGGAACTGATATTAATAAAAACTTCGATATTCTTAAGACCTTAAAAAACTATTTAAAAAGTGCGTTGTTTCTTTTAGAGCGCCTAAAAAACATGACGAAAGAACAACGAATGGCGCAAATTTATAGCAGTAAGAAGTCTAGAACCATCTTGGAGATCATGCAACAAAAACCTTACTCCAGAAGAGAGCTCCAAAACATTTTAGAAAACAGATTAGGAACGTTCGTATCCAACATAGAATATACTTTAGATCCCTTTATCAAAACCAATATATTGAAACAAGACTGGATAGAAGGGTTTTCAGACATTTTCCTCTTTCTTTTATCAGATTTTACTCTCTTTAGAAAACCCGCGGAAAATATACTAACGAGCGCCAGAAAAGACGTCCCTTCTCCAGACTTAGCGAAAAAGTATCGCGAAGAAGCGAAAAAATTCTTCTCTAATTATCAGCCAAGTCTTGTAGATAACATACGGATCGCGATAGATTTATTGAATCCCGATAAATACGATTTCATCGTACTCTTAAGAGAGAGAGCATATCCCTTAAATAAATTGCCAAAAAGTTCGGCAGATAGCTTCTTAGACACTAACGCGCTTTTAAAATCCTTAGAAGAAGATCAACTTGTTAAGATTCTCAAGGATAAAAAAGGAGTGGAATGGGTGTTCTTGTTTACCGATGTGGGTATAGAGACGTTTTATCCCGAATACATGCTGGAAAACATTAGGTCTGCAAACCTCAAGAAAGAAGTAGCCATCAGACATCTAGAATTACTGGAAGATGTGTATCAAAAATAAATTTTAAACATTTTTTTGCTTTATTTTATTCTATTTACTTAATAAAAATCTAAAATATATTTGGATTTGAGATACCTAAACATTTCTCAACGATATCTAAAATATCTTCTTTGCTTCCAACATATCCAATTAGCTTATGTACAGCTTTTCCGTGAGAAGTGTTATCAATAGTTTCAAATAATTTTAATTGTAATTCAATTTCTCCAAAACTTAAGTGAGAGAGAGCTGAAGACTCAGAATTGTAAGATTGAATAATACCAATTTCAGATTCGGGATGATCTCTAGAAATGTCAAAGCATTCCTCTTGACTTTTGGGTGTATCGTCTGAGATTTTTACCAAAAAACTATATTCGTTAGAATCGGGAATCTTCAAAAAATACCCGATTTTTGCTTTACGAGTGAAATTCACATCTTCAGGGCGAATTGCTAATTTATAAATATCGTTTACATCAATCTTAAAACTTACGTGATTTTCTCCTATTATCATTCGGTCGTCAGGAATTAAACGAAAATATGATAGAGGTTTTGGGTTAGGTTTTGTAGGTATTAAAACGGTACCAGGATTATTTGTTCCCCCACTGATAACGCAAGTCAACGACCATCCATTAAGTTTTAAATTTGGTTTAAAAAGAACGCAATCATCAATGATTTCAATTCCGCAAAATTCCGCTCCAGATTGGATTGGATCCTCAATTAATTTAAATTGGCGAGTTATTTCACCTTGATAATGTTCTTTTTTTATTTGATTTACTACAGAAATTGCGCTAGATACGGTACACGAGGTATCAGAACTAAAGAGAATTTCATAGTTGGCAGGATCCAAGGTGGAAGGACAAAACCATCCATCCCAAGATTCAGGATTTTTATAAAAATACTCCCTTTCTGGACTAATCCAATATCTCTCTCCACCAATTGCCCAATTATTGGTCTCAATTGTCTCCTGAATATTTGATGTTGTCCATAATAAATTATAACAATTCTTTTTGGGAAATAATCCCAAAAGGCGGCCACCGTATTCTGAAATTATAGTTGATGCGTGATCAGAACTTAAGTCTATTAATTTTGTACTTTTATGAATACTCGAGAGAAGTGATTGTTTAGTATAATAATTCATAAAAATTCGATTAATTTTGGCTTTTTATATATTATTAATTATTATTTCAATTCATTTGATTATTAATATTATTTTCTCCCTTTTTTCTTTACAAAAAAGAAATAAATGTAATTATTTTTCTTTTTTAATTCAATTAAAATATTTATGAGAACTCAAATGAAATTAATAGTCTGCAGTTTAATTATTGGTATTTTATTTATTATTCTTGATATCTTAAGAGCGATTATTACCTATCCAATCTTTTCAGCATATTCATATCTACCAATTTGGAACACACCACCAAATATCTTAGCAGGGATGATTTTTGATTTAATTAATGGATTTATTATTGTTTTTGTTTATAGAATCTTATACGAAGGTATTCCAAGCGTGAAATGGTGTAAAGGACTTTATTATGGAATAATTATTGGCATGTTTAGAGTAGTAATGATGACTTTTTCTATAATTGTTCTTTATAATGTTCCTATAATTTATGTTATTGTAAGTCTAATAACCGGGTATATAGAAATCGTAATTTTAGGAGTTATTACTTCTATTATTTACGAAAAATTGGGCTTAACTGATTGAAATAATTATTATAAATTAATAAAAAAATAAGAAGATAATTAATTTAAGGTTTCAAACCCAGATAAAATAACCAAGCACTTCCAATCATTGCAGCTCTAGTAAAAATTAGAATTATTCCAGGAGAAAATAAACCATCTAATATTCCTCCAATTGCGTAAATAAATGCTCCAATTGAAAGAAATAAAAAGTTTTTTCTAATATCTCCCGTAGCTTTGATTGCCCTAATTAAGAAACCAAATCCGATAAATAAAATTGCAGATAATAAAAAGATTAGAGCTATAAAGAACACTACTGAATCTTCCACAAGATTGTCATTTATTAAATCTTCTCCAGGCCTTGTAGGATTTACGTAAGTAACTGAGCCAAAAGGGTCAATAAATAGAAAGATTTCAAAAAGTATACTCAATATAATATAAAATATAACAATATACCATTTTTTTTTAGGTGTTAACAATTCTGCACCAATATAAATTGCTGATAAAATAGCTCCAGGAAACCACATCCAGTTAATTAATCCAATGATTCCTGATGAGTTATTGATATTAGACCCGGTTGAAAGAATCGTAAAAAAGTCTAAAACATCTCCTAGATATACAAGTCCAGCAAAAACATACGTTGTCCCTGCGAACATAAGAAGATCAGCCTTGGTTTTTCTTGATCTATAAACAAAAAACAAACCAAAGAGAATTGAGAAAAAAAATACTCCCACAGCTGTTATCCCGTTAAGCCAGCCAACATTAGATAATGTAATTTTATATCACCCATTGAAATTTTGTAAATTTACAAATTATTTTGTTATTCATACTTATGGTTAAAAGATATATTAAATATTTCCAGAAATTTCAGATAGAAAATAATAAAAAATTAATGAATGAATAAAAAAACACAATTTAAGGACGCCATAGGCTTAAATTCTTATTAAGGAGTTTTTCAAGATTTTTTATATCTGATTCATATTTTGTAAATAGGTTTTTTTGATCATTAGGATTCATTTCAGTAATATTCTCTTTCATAACTAAAGAGGAAGATTTTAGTCTGTTTTTAAATTTCAAATAAATTTTAATTATGATCTTATAAAGCTTGTACAAGTTCTTTTTTTTTAGAAATAGTAGAAACCTTTGATATCGAACATAGAGAGAATGAAATCTAGGTATACTACCTGAAGGATTAATCTTTTTACAAAGATTTTGCAATTTAAATTTTCTATAATCTATACTCAAAAATTCTGCAATCTTTTTAAACGCTATTTCAGGTTCTTTTACTACTTCTTCAAAAATTAGAATTAAAAATTGATCGATGGGAAAATAATTAATCCATCTTTTAATCTGTTCGTAATATAGTCCTCTTTTAAATACATCATCATCTTTACTTAAGTGTTCAATAAAAGTCTCCTTTATACCTTCATTTAAAATAGAATACTTATAGCTTGAAAATGCCCTATTTACAGGATTTCTCAACATAATAATAAAACGGATATTGTTGAGATTTTTTTGGATGCGATTTGGTACTTCTTCTTTAAAAATATAGTTTGGAGTTATTTCTCCAATAGCTTTATATTTAGT
>JBHLLE010000053.1:0-4622 GCA_048885945.1 Candidatus Hermodarchaeota archaeon
ATCTTTGGTCGATCTTAACATTCCACAATTATAGCATTTCTTTTTCATGATTAATGTTCGTTTTCTGTAGCTTGTATTAAAAATCTGTTTTTAGACTAGGAAATATCATTTTATGAAATAAATCTTACGGTGAAAATAAGAGAAAAAGAAATCGAAAATTCGAAAAAAATTAAAAAGGAAGAGACAACTAAACTCTAAAATTTAATTGAGGGCGAAATCCAATGTTGGTATCGAATTTATCGAATTCCTTCTTCTTTTTACTAATTTTATAGAAAATTTTTAGATAATAAAATGATTTGTAGTCCAATATTTAGTGTCTTATTATGTTTTTTAACAATGTAGTAAAAGTGATTAGATTGATGGTTTAAAGGTTATTAATAGGTCTCTACTACTAATTAAATACATTTAAGTTATAAAAAGGAAGAGTAAAAGGAATCGAAATTCGAATACAAAATGTAAGGAATAAAATAATTAAACCCGTGTTTGAGTTTAATAGAGGGCGAAATCCAATGTTTGTTCAAATTTCGGGGATTCCTTTTCTTAATTGTGAAAAGAGCTTTTAAATTTAAAAAGTATTTGAAAAAAAGTTTTTTCGTAGCATTGCTACAAACATATTTTGTACACAAATTATATCAGGTAGAAAACATTTTTCAATCAATATTTGATACTAATTCAAGGAATAATCTAATTTAATATTAATATTATAAGAAGATCGTAAAAATAATTAATAAAATAAATATTTTAGACATTTTTTTTAAAAAAAAAATTAATTAGAAATTATTATTCAATTAATAATTTTTTTTTAAACTTATAAAAAGTTGCATTAAAAATTTTTTTATTAAATATAAGAAGAATAACGAATAATAATGATATTTTTTTAGCCAACAATTTTTATATATATTATCAAGATGACAATTTCTTATCAACTACGTCCAGCTATTATGGAGGATACAAATTTTATGATAAAGTTAGAAAATGTAACTCTCTCGAGTTACTTTAGCGATAATCCTAATTGGAATGAAAATTTACAAAAGAAATATTTCAATAGTTATTTTAGACCAAAATATGTAAATATTATAACTCATTCCAATCAATCAATTGGTGCTTTTTCTTTTATAAATAAAAGAAAGGAAATTGTTTTATTTTATCTTTATATTTTACCTCAGTTTCAAAATAAAGGAATAGGTACTTCTATTTTTAAAAATATTCTCACAACTGCTTTAAAAGAATATAAAACCGTAAAATTAGCTGTGTTGAAAAAGAATGTCCGAGCTATTGAATTATACACTCGATTAAGTTTCAACATAGTTAATGAAAATGATACTCACTATTTTATGGAGTGGATACCCTATAATTAGTAATTTTTAGGTTATTGTTGACTTATATAAGTTATAAATATAAATTAAAGATACTCTCTTTTAGTTTATTTATCAAAAGTATTAAATTACCATGATGATGAATTTGCATTGATGTTATTTTTTAAAATAAATAAATACCTTTTTCTTAAATTGGAAAATGGTGTAACAAATATTTATGTGAATAATGAATTATTTATCCAATGTAAATATCTTTTATTAAATATTCCAACTCATAGAATTGGTTTCATTGAAGAGATAAAATCAATAGACGAGGCAATGACCGTTTTAGATAGAGTTTCAGAATATTCAATAAACAATAATTTGGATATATCTTCTGAAACAGAATTCTGGGGACATTGCTCAAACATTCAAACATGGTTTGAGAACAATTATAATACTTGCTTGATTCATAGCAACTTGGCCTTTCCATTATTGAAAAGACTCACAGAAGCAGGAGATATTAAAGCTAAAAAAGTTTTTAAAGAAGAAATTGCTAAAAAATTTGAAAAAGGGCATTTAAATACTATTCAGTTTTTAATAGAAAATAAGTATTTAGATTTTTTAAATATAGAAGAATTAGACTGTGTTTCAAATCAATCCTTACCAAATATAATAACCCAAATAACCGAACAACTTGATACATTATTGCAGAACTCTCTAAATAACTATTCAAAAACAAAAAACTTGTTTGAGTTGATTTCTTTTTTGGATTTAAGATATAATTTTCAGTTATTTTTTCAAATTTTTGATAATTTATCTGAAAACCTAAAAAAGAATTTATGAAAAAATTTGTTCTTCATTTAAACTATAAAGAATTTAATAAATATAAAATCCCATATGGTACTTTTTTCTTATATTTTGAAAAACTTCTTAATTTTATCCATAGAAAATATCCAGATCTTTATGATTTATTAAAACTAATAGATACAGGATATTTTACGAGAAAAAATTCTATAGACGATGCGTATTCATATGGAGCAGTATAGTTTTTTTTTTCATAATCTACAAATAAAAGATAAAACTATGATAAGAATTAATTTTAAAATTTAAGAATAATTAACTCTTTTAATTTATTTGACGAAAATGAACTATAGTGCCTTATAAAATTCTAAACAAAGAGCAATTAGGGAACAGTGGTACTTTATTTGAAATGGAAATAGCCGCTCCATTAATTGCAAAGAAGGCAAATGCAGGTAATTTTATTTTATTAAGACTTGATGAAAAGGGCGAAAGATTTCCTTTAACAATCGCAGATTACGATAAACAAAAAGGATCAATAATTGTTGTTTTTCAAGTTGTTGGTAAAAGTACAAAGCAACTATCCAACTTGAATGAAGGAGATGATATTTTAGATGTTATAGGTCCTCTAGGAAATAAAATTCATATTGAAAGATATGAAAATCCCATTATAATAATAGGGGGTGGAGTTGGAATTGCTCCCTGTTATCCCCAAGCAAAGGAATTAAAAGAAGCGGGAAATGAAATAGTTGCAATTTTAGGAGCAAGAACAAGGGATTTATTATTTTGGAAAGATAAAATGAAATTAGTGAGCGATGAATTAATCATTTGCACAGATGATGGAAGTGAAGGAATTAAAGGTGTAGTAACAGATCCTTTAAAAGAATTAATAAAAAAAAGAAAAGTAAGTCTAGTGATTGCTATTGGTCCGTTAATTATGATGAAATATGTAGCTCTGACTACAAATGGAAAAGGGGAACTTCCAGGGGTAAAGACCTTTGTTTCATTAAATACAATTATGGTCGATGGAACTGGAATGTGCGGTGGTTGCCGTGTAATTGTTGAAGAAAATGGAGAAAAAGTAATAAGATTTGCTTGTGTTGATGGACCTGATATGGATGGGCACGGTATAGATTTCGATATTCTCATGAAACGCAATAGTAGATTCGTCCCTCAAGAGAAAGAGAGGATGAAAAGATTTGAAAACGAGTGCAAAGCCTTAGAAAAATTCGAAAGTGAAAAGGATATCGTATAATATGGAGAGATTTGGATCTTATGACTAAAAAGAAAAGGCCTTCAAGACAGAAAATGCGGGAACAAGATTCAGCAATTAGAATCCATAATTTTGAAGAAGTTCCCTATGGATATACTGAGGAACAAGCTGTTTTAGAGGCTGAAAGATGTTTACAATGCGAGAAACCTCTTTGTGTGGATGGTTGTCCTGTAAATATCAATATTCCTAAATTTATAAACAATATAAAAAAAAAGGATTTTAGAGAAGCAATCCGCACTATTAAGGATTATAACGTGCTACCAGCAATTTGCGGAAGAGTTTGCCCTCAAGAGGTACAGTGTGAACAAAAATGTATTATGGGGAGAAGATGGGAACCAGTAGCTATTGGTGCTTTGGAAAGGTTTGCTGCGGATTGGGAAAGTAAAAATCAAATTAAAGAATGCCCTGATTGTGAAGCTCCAAATAATATTAAAGTCGCAATAATTGGAGCGGGTCCAGCAGGTCTCACCTGTTCTGCTGATCTTGCTCGAAAAGGTTACGATGTTTCTATTTTCGAAGCATTTCATACTGGGGGAGGTGTACTTGTTTATGGAATTCCTGAGTTTAGATTACCAAAAAACATTGTTGCAGACGAGATTGAAACTCTTAAAATGTTAGGAGTTAAAATTAAATATAATTATATAATTGGAAAAATATTAGATATAGAAGACCTGAAAGAAAAAGGGTATGAAGCGATTTTTATTGGAGTTGGAGCAGGATTACCTATAATTCCCAAATATCCGGGAATTGGTCTTACTGGCGTATTAACTGCTAATGAATTTCTTACTAGAATTAACCTTATGAAAGCTTATAAATTTCCGGAATATGATACACCAATAAAAATCGGAAAGGTTATTACTGTCATTGGAGGGGGAAACGTTGCTCTTGATTCTGCTCGCTCAGCATTAAGGCTAGGAGCTGAAAAAGTAATTGTAGTATATAGAAGAAGCGAAGTAGAAATGCCCGCAAGAAGAGAAGAATACCATCATGCTAAAGAAGAAGGAATTGAATTTATGTTTTTAACAAATCCTATTCGTATTATTGGTGACGATAACGAAAACCAGGTTACAAAAATAGAAGTAATTAAAATGGAACTAGGAGAGCTTGACGAATCTGGACGTAGAAGACCTATCCCTATTAAAAACTCAGAATTTTTTATTGATACGGATACTGTTATCTTAGCACTAGGTACTAGAGCAAATCCAATATTGACAAGATCTATTACTGAATTGAAGGTCAATAAATACGGTTAT
>JBHLLE010000053.1:4632-10548 GCA_048885945.1 Candidatus Hermodarchaeota archaeon
TTGAAACTGATGAAAATGGTTGTACAAACCTCCAGGGAATATTTGCGGGGGGCGATATTGTTACAGGTTCAGCCACTGTTATATCAGCAATGGGAGCGGGGAGAAAAGCAGCAAATGAGATTGATGAATACTTGAAAAATAAACATTTAAAGTAATCATGGAAGAATGGCTAAAATATCAATCTAAAGAAATTTTAAAAGAATTTGGACTTAAAAAGGGATAGTTAATTTTAGATTTCGGTTGTAGTTCAGGAATATATTCAGTCATCGCATCAAAAATAGTTGGTCCAAAAGGAAAATTTTACGCTCTTGATTCTGACGAAAAAGACCTATTAAAAGAATTAAAAACTAAAATTAAATCTCAAAATATCACAAATATTGAAATAATTAAAACTACGGGAGAGATTACAATTCCTTTAAATTAAAGTTCAATTGATATTTTTTTATTATTTGATGTTTATCATCTGCTAAATAACGATGAAAGAGATCTGATATTAAAAGAAGCTTATAGATTTTTAAAAAATGACGGTATATTATCGTACCACGCAACTCATGTCGGTAGTTATGATATTGATTTACAAAAAGTTGAAAACCAAATGAATCATTTTGGTTACCTACTTGAAAAAAAATTTCAGAAACCTATGTTTCATTGGGTTTGGATTGAAGATGGGCTAGTTTTTAATTATAAAAAAATCTATAAAAATGATAAATAAAAAAAATAAAAATATAAGAATTGAAATTTCTTGTTCTAATCTCTGAACCCAAAATAGATATTTATAAGCAGGAATAATATCGAGCGAACTGTAAAAGTATAAGTCAGAATTATTAGAAATTCATAATCCCAATCTATTGTATAGAGAGCTAATGCTATAATTATTGCTATTAATGTCATACAAGAAATAATATTTTTTCTAGTTTTCATCCACCAACTTGGTTCTTCTTCAAATAAGTATTTTACCATTAAGACATCAGAAATTGTAGGAGTTTCTTCTAGTTTATTCTTAATTTTTATTCTAAGTTCCTTATCCTCTCCGATTGATAAAAATATTCTAGCTAATGAACCAATTATATAGAAAATTATTATTATAAAGATATCCACTAATGTATTTGTTTGTTCAAATGGTACATTAGGTCCATATGAGTTAATTATTAATATAGATGCTAACAAGACGATCAATAGAATCCTAACAGAATATTTTGGTAAATAAAGAGGATAAATTTTTATTTCTTCTTCTTCTGCTTCTTCAGGGTGTTTAATCTCATGAATCATTTGTGATAATTCTTCTTTTTTAGTTCTTCTTGTTTCAAAGTAAAATGCTACTAAAATGAAAATCGCACTTGCTATTACACTTGGAATTTCTTGACCTACGATTAAATAATTAAACGGAAATGCTACGACAATTATAGCAATAAATGCTCTAACTGAACCCTTAGGGATTCCTAATGGATAACCTACAACTTTCCTATTTTTCCTAAATCGATTAAAAAGAATCCATATAATTAAAATTATGCATAAAATCCAAGATATCATATTTATATCATCTTAGTTTTTAATTGGGTGTTAAGTTCATTATTATCTCTCTATTGAAAAATGTATTGATTTTTAAACATTTTAAGCTGATCTAAATAATTTATTCCACTATTAGCAGATGAACTAATTTTAAGCTTTTCAATAATTTTTAAAACAATAATTTTGATCTGGTTTTTATAACATCTATTAGGATTAAAAAATTAAATTTATAAAATGAGATTTTATGACAAAAACGCTTGAAAAAGCTAGAATCCGTATATATAAAGAGCAAATTTTTAATAGTTTAAATTACCCCGAATCAAAAACCGTTTCAGCGCGTTATTTAGCGTTTTTTTTAATATTTGCTAGTTTAGTAAGTGGCTTAATAACGATTTTAGAAACAGATGAGAATTTTATTTTGAGTTATTCCTTTATTTTTATTATAATTGAAATTATTTTAGCAGTAATTTTTAGTATAGAATATATATTTCGACTTTGGACTAGCGAAATAAACCCAAAATACCAGGATTTTAAATTAAAAAACTTAGGATATGTGATAAATTTTAAAGGGATAATTGACTTAGCAAGTTCGATTCTCTTTATATTATCTCTACTCATAAGTTCGGAGTACGAGTGGATGGATGGTATAAGATTATTACGCATTATAGCTTTACTTAAATTAATTCGATATTCTGAATCATTTGAAATTATTTTTGGTGTTATTAGACGTAAAAAAGAAGAACTTTTAATTACTTTGATATTATCATTGCTATTAATGTTCTTCGGAGCATTACTCATGTTTATAGCGGAACATGAAGCCCAACCAGATAAATTTACGAATCTTTTCAGTTCGATGTGGTTCACGGCGATAAATCTATTCACAATAGGGTATGGCGAGATAGTCCCAAAGACGGTTTTGGGTAAAGTAATATCAGCAGTGGTGTCAGTTTTAGGAATCACTTTATTTTTATTGCCGGCTGCTGTCATTGGATCGGGTTATATTGATGAGCTTAAGGAAAGAAATCCTCAATATGAGGTCTGTCCAAATTGTAACACTACCGTCCAAAAAGAAGCATTGTTTCGTGATTTATATAAGAAACGAAGGGGGAGACTTCCAAAGATAATCAAACAAGCATTAGAAGCAGAAAAAGCTAAAAAACTACCACAATTGACACCCGAACAACAAAATAAGAGTAAGTATTATAACTTATTACAGTTTCCATTTCCAAGAAGTTTAGGACAGGTTATGATTTTCTTTTTCTTTATAACATTCATAACTCTTAATGTTTTAGCGATTATGGTTGAAACTAATCCCACATTATCTGAAGAACTAAGGTCGGTACTAAATACCGTGTATATAATATCTATTATAGTGTTTACATGTGAGTATGTTTTAAGATTTTGGAGTTGTGAAGGCTCGGAACAGGAAGAATTTCAGGATTCTATTTATGGTAAACAGAATTATGTCAAAAGTCCACTTGCTATAGTAGATTTAATCACTATAATTGCATTATTCATGATGTTAATACCTGGTCAGTTGATACCGACAACGAGGCAGTTTTTCTTGATTCTATTGATGTGTGTAGTATTTAAAGTTGGACATTTCATTGATGTATTTAGTATTTCTGGTTTAATTTTCAAAGACACCAAGAGGGAATTTTTAAGCACAATTTTCATATGTATTTTATTTCTCATATTCAGTTCCACAGTAATCTATTTTTACGAACATAGCGCCCAACCTGAGAAATTTCCAAACATATCGGCCACCTTATGGTTTGGCATTGTTACTTTTACTACTACTGGATTTGGCGATGTGTACCCAGTGACAACGGCTGGTAGATTCTTAACCATCTGTTTTGCTTTTATCGGTGTTGCCTTATTCACATTACCAGCAGGAATTCTAGGTTCAAGCTTTTTCAGTAGCATGCAAGAATATCGGTTGCATCGAATTTGTCCGAAGTGTGGATTTGTCTTAAGTAAGCCTAAAATTATAAACAATAAAAGATAAGGAATTATATCCCTTATTTTACTACTTTATATTTTTAAAATTCTCCTTAAAGCGATATTTAAAAGATCTTACCATTATTTTCTCTTAGTGCTTTTATTACTACCTATAATTGACTATAACTAAGGATTTAATCAAATTTTTTAAACTTAATACTTTTAATACAATCATATTTATTTTATCTTTATAAGCGTACAAATGTATTAAGAAATTTATGGAATATGTATTAATAAAAGCCATATATATAAAAGAATGTGATAACTTTATCATTCTTTATTTAAATTTTAAATAAAGGTTTCCTTATTGATGAGATATTTATTTAAAAATCCATTTGCTCAAAATTGTCTTTAAAATTATTGTCAAATTTTTCTAACAGTATATTCATTTGTTCAATTTCATTAGATTTTAAGGCAAAACAGCAGGTCTTAGCAATTTTTTCTTGTTTGGGAATTTGAGAGTAAATCTCTTTTCCTTTTTTAGTTAATATCACTAATATACTTCGTCGATCTTCTGGATTATTTACACGTGCAACAACTTTATTTTTCTCCATTGTATCTATAACTCCAGTCATAGTTGGACGAGAAATATGACATTTTGATGCTAAATCTTTTAATTGAAGACCTCCTAACATCCCTAAATGTCTTAAAACGCAGTATTGTGGAACGGTAACATTATACTTTGTAAATATTTTACGTTGAAAACCTCTAAACTTCTTATTAATCCTAAAAATTAGATCAAAAGTTGTTGACAGGGAAGATAAAGAATCACTTCTAGTTAAATTAGTATTTGAAGAATCACTCATTTTTCTATGTTGTATTTAATTCGGTTCTTAATTATTTATTATTATTAATATAATAAAAGTCTTTAAGATACTTAAATTTTAAGAATTAATAAAGATTTATATTTGGTTAGGATCCTAATCATTCGGAACCTTTATATATTATTATTCATATATTAATTATAGTTAGGATCCTAACTTTTTTGGATCAACAAAACTAAAACAAATTAATTGAAAAATAGATAAGAGTTGAAAAATAATGGTTGAACATTATAATATTACAGATAAAACAAATTCTGACACAAATTTACCTAGATCGCGTTCAGACACTTTACCCAATCTATGGGCGGGGAATTGTTTTGGGTGTTCGCCTAAAAATCAATATGGTTTGAAACTCCAGATAAGGTTGACTGATAATGGTTGTATTTCATATGCAAAAGTTCCTGATCAATATTGTGGATTTGATGGAATAGTTCATGGGGGGATTATTGCTACTCTTCTTGATGAAATTTCAGCTTGGACTCTAATTATTCGTACATTAAAGTTAGGGGTTACTCAAAAAGCCACTGTTAAATATTATAAACCAGTACCAGTGAATACATCTGTTATAGTTGAAGGATTTTTAGCAAATGTTAACGAATATACTGCCAAAACACGCTCATATATTAAGGATTTAGATGGAAAAGTCTTAGCAGAATGCTCAAGTAATTGGTTGTTCCCTGGATTTGAAACATTAGCAAAAATCACAGGGAAAAGTACTGTGTTTATTGAAGATATGTTCAATACTTTCATTGTACCAATTAAAAAATATTTAAATGAAAGAAAAAAATAGGTAGATAAGACTATGGATGAAAAAAATCAAGTTTTGGTTGGTATAGGTGCGGCAGTTGCTGCAAAGTGTGAAAAATGTTTTGGATTTTTATTAGATAAAGCAAAAAAGCTTGGTGTTGAAGAAAAAGATATTAATGCAACTGTATTGATTGCTAAACAAGTAATAAAAGGAGCAAATAATAGCATGGATCAATTCATTACATCACAACTTGATATTACTAGAAAAATACTCAGTTCAGGGTTAAATAAAGAATGTGGTTGTTCACAACAATAATCTTTAGCATGAAATTTTTTAAAAATTATTTAAGGTGAGATTAGTGGAAAAAATAATTGATGATTTATGGATTATAACCAACGACGGGCTAGTTATTTTCACAAGTAGTGAACACACATTTGATGATAATTTATTTGGAGCATTTTTGACTGCAATTAATATATTTGTAAAGGAAATTTCAAATGATATGTTAAGAATGTTTGAAATTAGTGATAAGAGATATATTTTAGTGAAAGAGAGGAACTTGATGTTTGTTGCGAGCTCATATATTGGAATAAATGAAGATTTAATTAAAGAAAAAATGAATTTAATAATAGAACGTTTTCTAAAACTTTATCCGAGAGACTTTTTTGAAAAATGGAATCATGATACAAATAAATTTCTTAATTTTGAAATTGAAATGGATAATATTAACCAAAACAGGATAGAAAAGTTATTAAAAGCTATTTAAAACAAGTGTTTTTTTAATATTCTTTTATATTTTTTTATTAATTATTTAGTTTTCTTTTGTTTAGAATT
>JBHLLE010000054.1:0-10493 GCA_048885945.1 Candidatus Hermodarchaeota archaeon
CACCCCTCCATAGATTCTTCTTGATCATCAGAATTCCACCAAGTATCCCTCGCCTTTTCATATTCATTATGTCCTGTTATTGCGAGATATAATCCTGTAGATATCAATATTATACCAATAATTATTGGCACTAATGTAACTTTTCGCATAGGCATAACCTTATTCTTTTTTCCTCAAATTTTATTAGTTTTTATTTAAAGATTAATGTCATTCCAAATCCAGCCTTTATAGCATTTTTGTAAATTGGACAATTTCTAATAATGAATTCAACTTTATATAGACTTTGTTCTTTCAGTTCTGTGTCGAGATTCATGTTTTTCAGAATTTTTTTTAGTATTTGAAAGATAGAAATTGAATTAATTTTTTTAACTTTCAACTGCTTTTTAAGAGTAGTACCAACCATTGTACCAAGTGTTTTATACATTTTAATATTGAAATTTGATAGCTCTTCTTCTTCAGGTATTTTTTCAACTAACATTTTTTAAACTATCTCATAATGTTCTTTATTTTTCGCGCTCTACTAATGAGGATACTAGATCCAAGTAATAAAATAAGAATTATTAGAATACAAATGCTTAGACATTCTTGTCAAATAATAAAGTTGGATGTTAAGGATTTCTATAAGATATTGGAGTATTTAATGACCATTTTCTTAGATTTAATATTTTAAAATCTTACTCCGTTGAGCGTGTTTGACCAATAACCAATATTCCCAAACTGAATATATTTTTTTAAGAAATCCGTTCATTTTCCTCTTGGGAAAGAAAATATCCATTTTTAAGAGCTGTTTTATTTTAATTTCGAAATTTTGGGTTGGTTTTATATTCATCAATGCTGTATCAACCTTGTGTTGGTTTTCTTTAATTTTCCCTCTCATGTATTCAAAAGGAGTTTTATCAGGATTTTTTACTACGTACGCATGGCTGGAAGTTAGATATTTTGCCCCTTCTAAAAACATAATTTCTGTCTTGTTGATATCTTCTATATATTGAGATATAGAACATTGTTTAAATCCATACCACGGACCAAAACCATTTGCTCCTGGCTTAGTTTGATCAAATCCTAAGCAACTTATATGCAAAATTTGTTCTATAGGTAAATAAAATCCCACTTGAGAAATTGAATGACCCGTCAATGGTATGGTTTCAAATTCAAACTCTCCAAATTTCAATTTATCTCCTGGTTCAAATGTCTGCACCTTGTTACAATTATGATATTTATTGAGTTCCCCAAATTTCTCGATTAAGGAATATTTTATCATCTCGTCCCAATTGTAACATTTGTAAAAATTTCGGAGATTTGTTAGATTTTGAGCTTCGGGATTTGGTCCATGAATTTTTGCCCCTAAGTCTTCCCAAGCGTGCACGTGAGCAATGTGGTCCATATGACCGTGAGAGCAAATATAATCAGAAATAGGGCCATATATATAGTTTACTTTTTCAACTAAATTAGGTTCAACATTCAAATCAAGAGCAATCGTATTCTCGTTCCGTCCTTTTTTTGGTAAAACCAACAGACCATCACAACACGAAAAATAAAAAGGAGTTTTAATTTGATGTACGAGTAAAATATCTTCAGTCACTTCAGTAGTTTGAAGATTTTCTATTTTAGGGAATAACATTTTAGTAAGAACTCTTAAAAAATCAAAATTAATGGGAAGAAAAATAAATTAACCTTTAATAAGTTGACTCTGAGTTAAATTAACTTTTAAAATAATAAAAAAGAAGTAAAAAATAGTGTTAAAAAATCAAGACTATAATCCTTTAGGACCTTGTTGATAAATCTCGTAAGCTTCCTCTACGGAAGCATTTTCATGAACAATAGCCCTAACAGCTTTTATCATACCAATAGGACTGTCGCTTTGAAAAATATTCCTCCCCATGTCCACGCCGACAGCACCTTTCTCGATAGCATTTTTGGCCATTTCCAAAGCGTCTCTCTCCGCAATCTTCTTTCCACCAGCTATTACAACAGGTACCGGACAAATACTGGTGACATTTTGAAAATCTTCACAATAATATGTTTTAACAAAGGTAGCCCCTAGTTCTGCAGCCATACGACTTGCCATTCCAAGATATCGATCGTCTCTAACCATCTCTCTTCCTACAGCGGTGACTGCAAGCGTTGGTATACCATATTCCTGACCCCAGTTGACTAACTTGGACAAATTCATTAAGCTCTGTTTTTCGTATTCTCCCCCCACAAAAATTGAGCAGGTTATTGCGGATACATTTAACCTGATGGCGTCTTCAATAGTGACGTTGATTTCTTCGTTAGAAAGCTCTTTCAACATACTAGCCCCCGCCGAAACTCGGAGGACAATTGGTATGTCAAAATTCGGTGATACGCAACTCCTTAGCATTCCACGCGTGAGCATCAAAGCGTCTGCATACTGAAATAAAGGATTTAAATCTCCAAAACACTTTAATTGTCCCGGAATATTTCCAAAGTATCCATGATCAATAGCTAACATTACACAATGTCCTGATTTAGGCTTGATTATTCTTGAAAATCGATTTTGCATTCCCCAATCCATTATCTTCACATCTTTCTGATTAATTTATAAATTGAGTTTTATTAATAAATTAAAGAAGTAATGTATTAAAAGTTTATAATGAATCTAATCTTCCCCTATACCTTGTCCTGGATTCATTATGCTATTAGGATCAAGAAGCAATTTAATTTTTTTAATTAATTCATTGGTTGTAGGAAGAGTTTTACTTTTATAATACTCAACCGCCCACAAAGGAGGCTTGTACATAACGACACCATCTATTGCTTGAACAGTCTCATGGATTTCTTTTAAAATTTTTCGCGCGTTTTCAATTTCTTCTGATTTATTTTTATTAAAATTCACATGTATTCTAGCAGTGCAATAGTGACCTCCAAACAAAATTTTAGAATAAAATTGTGGTGGTTTTCCGTATTTGATGCTTATACTTCTAGATTTATAATAATAATTAACAATTTCGCGAGTTGAAACATAACAACCAATATATTGACCTCCCCCACCCCTGGTAAAATTCCAACTATTCCAAAATTGAAATGGTGTTTGTCCTCCAGTAGAAGGAATCATATTTTCCATTATACCTCTCATCTCTTGAGGAAAACTTTTTATTGTAGTATCTGCTTCTAAAGCTTCTACTTGAAATTCATTACAGATATCTCTAATAGCCTCGCATTGTACCTCGTGTTGTTTTTCAGTATATGCTTGAGTTGTGATAAGTCCTAAAAAGTCTGGCAAATTAAATTCTAATGCATCCTTTACCACGCTTTTCTCGCTAAAACCTTGTAGGGAATTAGCCCACCCTAGATTTATACAACATAAATCACAAATTCCTAGTCCTGTTTTTGAAAGTTTAAGAAGCATAGGAACACCTATTTCCATCTTATTTGCAAGAGGCATAAAATCCATTCTATAAGGTAATTTTGGCCATAACTTTATAGCTGCTTTAGTTACGATCCCCGTAGTACCTTCCCATCCTATAAATAAACCAGCTAAATCAGGTAAAGGCTGTCTCCCATACCAATAGTTAGAAAGAGAGCAAGAACCGACCTTTATTAATTCACCTGATCCAAGTACAATTTCGAGTCCATTAATGAACTCTGCGCCAG
This sequence comes from Candidatus Hermodarchaeota archaeon, assembly GCA_048885945.1. Classification (GTDB taxonomy): domain Archaea; phylum Asgardarchaeota; class Lokiarchaeia; order Sigyniarchaeales; family SOKP01; genus LW40-45. The sequence continues at coordinate 3,616 of JBHLLE010000054.1, forward strand.
ATCCACCAAGCATGCTCAAATCATACATTCCGTAATGTAAATATGAAGGAATGACTCCTGTACCAGGAGGTGAGAAAGTTATACCTGCTCTTAAATCGGGGTGATTTTTTTCAAGATAACCTTTTAAAGTAGCCCATGTAATTCCACCTTCAATCACAGCATACATGTCATCTTCATTCACTTCAAGTACTTTATTTAGTCGTCTCAAATCCACGACAATCCCCCCTCTCCTAGGAGTTGCTATTGAACCAAAATTCATTCCAGAAACCCATGGAATTAAAGGAATTTTATGTTTATTTGCAATTTTAACTATTTGCTTTACCTCTTCAGCGGAACCAGGCATAATTGCGATGTCGCATTTTCCTCTTGGTTCCGCAGTGACAAAATCATAATCATATAGAAAAGTTACTTCTGATTGGTCTGAAACATGTTTGTCTCCTACAATGTTTTCTAATTCCCCAAGGATGTGATTATCAATCATATGTATTTCACCTACATGCAAAAAATTAGACAATTATGTATATAAATCTTTTGGATTGAAAATAAGGAAATCTGTATTACATTGTAGAAAATATAAAAAATAATAAATAGAAAAATTATGAATTAAAGATTAAAGTGCTTTTTTCACTAATTCAGAAAGATCCAGTGCTTTAATTTCGTTATTGGAGATATTATCTTTAAATTGGTTTAAACAGAAAGGACAACATGATACAATTGCCTCAGCTGTTGTTTCTTTTGCCTCTTCAATTCGCTCATTTGCGGCAAATGACGATAAATCTTTAAATGCGGATCGAACACCCCCTCCAGAACCGCAGCACCACGCATTCTGCCTATTGCGATCCATTTCTATTAGTTCAATTCCTGGAATTTGTTTTAAAAGATCTCTAGGAGGTTCGTATATCCCCATGTGCCGTCCAATATGGCATGGGTCGTGATAAGTTATTTTCATGTTAAGGGAATTTTTAAACTTTAGCTCATCGTTATTAAATTTTTCTAATAAAAATTCTGGCAAGTGGAGTACTTCAATACCGTGATCTAAACCAAATTTATTCGGATAAGTCTCTTTTAATGTTCTATAACAACCAGCACATGATGTTATTATTTTTTCAATACCCGCTCTTTTGAACGTATCGACATTTTTTTCAGCTATTTCCTTAGCCTTGTCTACTTGGCCTGTCATATATGCTGGTGAACCGCAACATCTCTCGTCTTTTAAAATTCTAAATTCAATGTTTAGTTGATTCAATATTTCTGCAGTAGCAATTGCCACATCTTTTTCTCGATAGCTAGAAGTGCATCCTATAAAATAGGCTAGCCTTGCGTCTGGAGTCAATTTAATATTAGAGGGTAACCAACTTAAGCGATCTTCGTGTTTTTCCATGTATGGATTGTTTTCTTTAGTGATGTGTTCAGTATATCTCACTTGTTCGGGCATTGGTCCGTATCCTTGTTTTACTGCTTCTTCTCTCATCGCCATTAACCATTCGCCGGCATAATGATGAATCTCGGGAATCTGACATTGTTGAGTGCATGCAAGACAAACGGAGCAATGGTAAATAATTTTAGCTAAATTTTCCGTCCATTTAAGCTGACCCGTGGATATTGCCCACGTAAGAAGGTTTTTTCCACTGAGATAGTAAGCTTCAAATTTTCCAAATTCACCAGAAGGGCACACGCGGGGCCATCCTTCTTCGTGATATGCGGTTCTACAAGTTCCACATTTTCCGCACTGGTAAAAAATATCTTTATAGTACTCTAAGTCTTTATTTCTTTCAAGTTCTTGCTGATCTGGAACAGTTTGAATCTTTGTGATACCTTTTCCAGGTAAAAATATATTTTGTTTCTCTTTTGTGATTTTATTCACCTTCAATTCCTTGTCCGGGATTCATTATATTATTAGGATCGAGTAGTTTCTTGATTTTTTTTATTAGATTGTTTGTAGCTGGAAGCGTTTTAATTTTATTATTTTCTACTGCCCAAGTAGGTGGTTTGTACATGACCACACCTTCTAGATTTTGAACAGATTCGTGGATTTCTTTTAAACAATTTCTTGCTTTTTGAATATCTTCAGGATCATTTTTATTAAAATTAATATTTGTTCGAGCAACGCAATAGTGACCGCCCATCATCAACCTACTATAAAATTGTGGAGGTTTGTCATATTTTATACAGACTTTTCGTGATAATTGATAATATTTTAAAATATTTCTTGTTGAACAATAAGAACCAACCCATTCTCCCCCTCCTCCTCTTGAAAAATTCCAACAGCCCCAAAATTGGATGGGAGTTTGTCCGCCTGATGTAGGAGTAGCCTGAGGTAAAAGGCCTTGCATGTTTTTAGGAAAGTTCTTTACTTGAACATCCGCAGTAAGAGGCGTTACATCATATTCTACGCAAATTTCTTCAATCGCATCTCGTTGGGCTTTATGTTGCGCTTCAGTATATGCTTGTGTTGATATCACTCCAAAAAAATCGGCTAATCCTAATTCTATAGGATCTAAAGCGACACTTTTCGTATCAAAACAAAAGAGAGATTGTGCCCAACCCATATTTATAATACAAAGATCAATAATTCCCAATCCTGCTTTAGAAAGTTTAAGCATCATAGGAACTCCTTGGTCCATTGATTGAGCCATAGAAATGTAATCTGTACGATATGGTAATTTAGGCCATAGTTTTATAGCTGCCTTAGTAACAATCCCAGTAGTGCCTTCCCATCCAATAAATAATCCCGCTAAATCAGGTAAAGGCTGGCGTCCATACCATAGATCAGAAAGAGCACACGATCCAACCTTTACTAACTCACCTGAACCAAGTACTACTTCTAATCCGTTAATAAATTCAGCTCCCGTACCTCCAATCATTCCAAGATCAAACATACCATAACATAGGCATGATGGCACAACTCCGGTTCCTGGTGGTGACCATGTGACTCCTGCTTGAAGATCAGGATGATGTTTGTCTAAATAGCCTTTTAAATCTGCCCAGGTGATTCCGCCCTCCACAACCACATACATGTCATCTTCATTTACTTCCAATACTTTATTTAATCTTCTTAAGTCGATTACAATACCTCCTTTCCTTGGAGTGGCAATTGAACCAAAATTTATTCCAGATACCCAAGGAACAATCGGGATTTTATTTTTATTTGCAATTTTGACAATTTCTTGAACTTCTTCTGCTGTATTTGGCATTATAGCAATGTCACATTTGCCTTCTGGTTCGGCGGTAATAAAATCATAATGATAAAGAAAAGTGATTTCAGGTTGATCAGAAACGTATTTCTCTCCTACAACCGATTCTAGTTCAGAAACTATTTCGTGATTAATCATTTTAAATACACCTTTATAAATCCAAATTAGATGAATGGATATATAATATTTGTGATTATATTGAAATAAGAATAGATTTTTTAATCAATAAAATTATTTAATCATATCTTTAGGCTCTTTTAATACTTAGGATTAAAGTTAAAATTGGAAAAAGAAGATTATTAATTTTTAAAGAAGATCTAAAAATTCTTCAACTTTATTTTTTATTTTTGAAGCTAGCTTAGGAGAATAATGTTGCTTAATAAAGTTTTTAATAAGCATTAAGCGGTAATGACTAATTTTGGGAATCATCAATTCTTTTGAGATTTTTTCCATTAAATCATCTTCATAGATTTCCCGGATATTTTCGAGAAATTCTCTAGTAAATTCAGCTTCTTTTACAAGTTTAGCAATCCCTTGCTGCATAAGAAGCAATTGTTCTTTTTCATCGATAATTTCAACCGCTTTTTTAATAAGATCTTCCTCAAATTTTAATTTTTCGTCCCATGGAGTTTGTAATATATGTTGATGCGAATCTATAACAAATGCTTCTTTTTCTTTAAGTTTAACTTTATTATAATCAGTTTCTAATAAATAATCTACTTTACCTTTACCTCGATAGTCCTCAGGTAATAGATTATCTCCGATTACGTTCATTAGCTCGGATTTATCATCAGAAGCATCGATAACAATAATGTAAGCAGGATAATTAAAAATTTTAGCGTGAATTAAACAAAATACACCATATAAACCGAAAATTTGAATTAATTTTCTTAAGGTTAAAATTCCCATTTTCTCCATTTCTGTTTCTTCTGTGGGCAAAGCCATCTGAAGATCAATTTTTTCATAACCCCTAATTGCGCCTTTAGTATCAACAAAAACTATAAACTGGTGTTCGGAGCAGACTGCGTTAATTGGTACTTGAATTTTAATGGTACCAAACTTTTTTTGACCAAAAACAGTCTCAGGAATATTAATTTCTTTTTCAATCCCACATATTGGGCAAGTAACTTTAAGTTGTTTATAATTCATCTGCATTATCATCAATAAATGTAAGTCTAATATAAAAAGTTTAAAATAAAAATGAAAAGTTCTAAATAAAAATAAAAAGTTCTATCTTTATAATATTAACCTATTTTTCTTTAACTTTCTAAACAATTGAATTCCTTTTTTAAACAATAAATTATTTTCATCATTTAGTAATTAGTATTTTATTAAAGTATAAAGTTTGTTCCATTATGAGATTCGGAATTACACCCTTGGAAGCTGATAATTTAAAAAATATTTTTAATGAGGGTGAAGGATTTAATAGTTTTACGAATTTTCGATATTCTGATGTAATCTTAGACGTAATCGAGAAAGGATATCAACACTGTGAAATTACTTTGGATTTATTTCAAGTGTTACCTATTGGATTTGACGATAACGAAAAAAAAAAAATTCTTAACCTACGTAATCAGTACGATATAACTTTTTCAGCCCATTTTCCAATATGGAGCGTTGAACTTTCGTCACCAAATAAATTTATTAGAGAAGCTAGTATTCAAAGTTGCATTGATTCGTACAATACCATAAGATTTTTGGAATCCCAAATTGAAGTGTTCGTATTACATCCTACCGGGGGATTTACTGCGGATTTTATTAATTTTGATATCGGACCAGAGTATCAGAAAGTAATTCTTGATTTGTTTACTAATTACGCTACTCAAAGCGTTAAGAAGCTAATTCGAGAAACTAAAATTGATAGAAAAAAAATTGCTATCGAAAACATACAATTCCCATTCGATCGAACGTTAGATATGATTAATAAATTAAAAACTTCCTTTTGTTTAGATACCGCACATTTTCTAGGTGGTTTCTCTGGAGAAGTAGATATTGTTGATACGGCTAAAAAGTACCTTGATATCACTAGCGAGATTCATCTTCAAGATTATTCGGATAATTTTTCTCCTCCTGATCATGTCGCTTTAGGTAGAGGTCGTAATTTTCCTGTAGAATTTCTAAAAATTATTAACGATTACGATTTCAAAGGACCAGTAGTTTTCGAACTTGGACTCGAACAGGCATACGAATCAATTCAATTTATAAAAGCTAATGTTCCAGAGATCAAGGTTCCTAATATTAGAAAATAATTAAGAAAATAATCTGAATTAAACCATTACCTCTTCTAACCAAGGAAGAATTCTCTTCATAGATTCATCAATTTTTTCTTGAAATATTAAATGGGACGTTTCCTTTAGTATTTCTAACCTTTTATTTTTGCACCTTAATCTTTGATAAATTTCTGTCATATATTCTACAGAAAATAGGTTATCCTCATCTCCGTTTATAATCATAATTGGATTTTCTATATTTTCTATTGGTCTTGCTAAAGGGGCTCTTAATTGAGTTCTAAGAGCGGCTAACGAATATTTTGTAGAGAGAAGTTCATCCTCTAATAGAATATTAATTTTATTTAAAAATTCTTCTGATTTAGCTAATTTGTAGAAATCTAAATAAAGAAAAACGTTTAATCTTAATTTAGGTGCAATTTTTGCAAAGTATGGAATTAGAGGTAAAATCTTTAGAATTCCTTTTAACTCGATAATTTTCTTGTATGCTTTTTCGTTAAAAATAGCTGTGTTATGGCAGATCGCAGCTTTAAATCGAGTATCATACGCAACACTATAGAGGGTAGTAATTCCTCCCAAACTAGAACCCATAACTGCGACATTTTCTCCATAATTTTCTCTAACATACGAATTTACATCGTAAATTGTCTTAGCAAATTTTTCCATTGTAAAGTGCCCTCTTTTTCCTTCGCTCATACCATGACCTATCATATCTGGAGCAACAACACGATATCCCTCTTGAAATAGCTTATAACAGAATTCAGCATAGAATCGGCTATATACAGAAGTGCCGTGAATGAATATAATTGTCTTATCTGATAAATTTTCTTTATCATAAATATCTAAGTGTATCTTTAAGTCCTGAGAATCAATATAATCTTCTTTTATGGCGTTCTTTATTTCTTGAGGATTTACTTTAAATACATAGTTGAACCAATAATCGTTGTATTCCAATTTAGTCATACAATATAATTTATTTATGTTTCTAATAAACCTTTATCTCATTTAAAATAATTAAATTATTTATATTAATAAGAATATCAAGTATTTTATGTGATTGATTCTCAATTGTCAAGTTTGCTTCTGATTTCTTTTACGACATAATATAATTTTTCATAGATTGGCATTGCCTTCAAGAAAATTTTTACCACATTGAGAATTTCTTTATACCCATTATGCGTTTTTATAATTTCCTTCTGATCTGTCATCTCAGAATATATTTGATCAAGTTTTTCTTTCCATTTTATATATTCTGTTAAAATACTAAAAGATATTTTTAAAAATGCTGAAGTAATGGAATTCATTCGATAAGTTAGTTTACCAGATTCTGATATATTAATTATATCTATAATTTCTAATTCTAGAAGCGTTCCAATTTCTTGAGATACTTTTCCAGCGGATAATTCAGTTAATTCTCTTAACTTTTCTTGTGTCAAAGTTTTTCTTGTAATGAAAT
>JBHLLE010000055.1:0-10474 GCA_048885945.1 Candidatus Hermodarchaeota archaeon
AAATCTATTAACTTATACACTAAAATCAATTTTTCATAAAAAAAAGGTAGTAATCATACTTGACGATCTTAGGTATCAAACTCGTTTGAGAGACGATCTTCTAAACTTTTTTAAATATATAATTCAGGATTCTTTTGATGCTGATATTTCTATAATGAATAAAGAGCTCTATAATAAAAATCAAAAAAAACTTAAAAATAATATGGTATTTCAAGGTAATGAGATACGCAGAAATAGTAATAATACCATAAATCCAAAACAATTAAAATTTGAGAAAAATATCGTTCAACAATTTATATTTGAATATGATCCAATATTAAGTATTATTGTTCTTAAAGAAGAAATTAGTAAATTATTTAACTTATCAAAAGAAATTACTGAATTTATTAAAAAACAAAAAAAAGACGAAAAACCAAATATTTTAAAAATTCAAAATTATTTAGAAGAGGTTTTTAACATTAAAATCAGTAATTTTTATATGAATTTCTTAATTAAAATCGTCGAATCTTATTTTGGAATAACTTTAACTTCTTTTGCTGAAAGTTTTTTTGATATACTATAAGATTTTTTTACTTCAATTTAAATTTTAAATTATGATTTTTAAGGATTATTCCGCAATTCTTTTTCCTAAATCAAGGCATTTATTCATTATTTTAATATTATCTGCTACTTCTCCTTTTTTAGTGACTCCTGGTACAATGATTTTTTCGATAAGTTTCATTTCTAAGTATTCAAAACTCTTTTCGAACATAGATACTAGAGGCATTGCTGTTTTAAGATTATTTTCCTCAAATGGAATAACTATTACTGCTAATTTACCTTTAATTTTTTGTCTATTTTCCGGACAATTAAAATAAACAAACCTATCAATAAAAGCTTTCATTAATGCGGTTGAACTATACCAATAAACGGGAGTACCAAAAATGAGAATATCGCTTCCAATAATTTTAGGATAAAGTTTATTCATGTCATCACATTTACTGCATTCATTGCCCTTCCAACAACTATGACAACCATCGCAATCTTTAATGTGTAGATCTCCAAGTAATTCTATTTCTGTTCTCGCTCCACTATCTTTTGCTCCTTCTAATATTTTCGATATTAATACATGAGTGTTTCCATTTTTACGTGGACTTCCCATTATTCCAAGAATCTGCTTCATAATTTATACATTTAAATTAATTAGTGGATATATTAAAGAAAAGGAAATTAAAAAAAAAAGATTATGAATTGCTTTTTTCAAAGGTTGAGTTTTTTGGTGTATTAAATTCTTTATCGGAACATTTAATTCTTTCTTTTCATTGAAGTATGTTAATATTTAATATTAATTTTTAAAATAACATATTTAAACAATATATTCGAAAAATGGGGCTATTAGTATTATTAATAAATCCAAATTATATGAAGGATCCACCAGTAATCCCTTTAGGTTTGGAATATCTAATAAAATCTTTAGAAAAGCACGGTCATGACGTTAGAATATTGGATTTATGCTTTTCTTCGTCTCCTATAGAAGATTTAGAAAACACCCTAAGGAATGAAAAATTCGATATAGTTGGATTCTCAATCCGTAATATTGATTCATGCATTTATTTCAATAACGAGTTTTATTTACCCAAATTTAAGAAATTCATTGAATGTATCAAAAAATACAAAATTCCCGTAGTTTTGGGAGGATCAGGTTTTTCAGCAATGCCCAACGAGATTCTAAAATATCTTGGGGCAGATTATGGGATTTTTGGTCCGGGAGAAATCGCATTTCCTAAATTCTTAGATTTATGGGAAGAACATAAATTAAAAAATAAAATTTTAAATGGTCGAAATTATGGAGTAGACAATAACCTTATTTATAAAAGACCTCACGGACTAGAATATCCAAATTATATAAAAAATGAAGGGATTGTTGGTTTTTCGACACATTCTGGTTGTCAAAATCAATGTCCTTATTGTATTGAAGCTAATACTAAAATATCGTTTAAGAAGATTGAAAATACAATAGCTGAAATAGAATATTTAGTAAAACAATGTTATTCCCATTTTCATCTGTGCGATAGCGAATTTAATTCTGATCTGAATTATTGCATTGAATTTTGTGAATCATTGGCGAAAAAAAACCTTCCCATGAAGTGGACACTATATATGAAACCAAGTCCATACAATGAAAAATTATTTCAATTATTATGTGAATCAAATGCGTATTTAATCACTCTTTCAGTTGATAGTGATAAAAAAATACAGAAACAGAACAGATACACGTATGACGATTTAGCTAAAATTATTGATTATTGCAGTAAATATGAAATTGAATTAGCAATTGATTTATTAGTGGGATATCCCGGTGAACCAATTGAATCTACTAAAGAAATGTTAGATTTTTTTAAAAAAAATCGTCCAAAGACAGTTGGTATTAGTTTTTATTATCGTATTTATAATAGTACTCCTTTAGCAGAATTAATAAGAAATAATTCCGATTTACAAATGAAATTATCTAGACCCTATTCAAAGGACGAGAATTTTTTAGACCCCGTTTTTTACAATCATTTAACTCAGGAACTAATAGAAGATATTATAGATAACGATGAGCTTTTTCGAATTGCAGGGGTCACACCTGGAGTTAATTATCAGCTTTAAATACTTTTTTTTATTAGAATGAAAATTTGAATAGATTAAAGTTTTTAAATAGAAAAAAAAATTATTATAACAAAACAGAGGTTAAAAAAATGCCAATTGTCCATGTAAATGTTTGGAAAGGTTTTGGAAACGAAAGAGTGAAAACTTTAATACAAAAAATAACTCAAGTGTTTGTTGATTTGGGAGTACCTCAACATGCTGTAGAAATAGTGGTGCATGAGATTCCTAAAACTCATTGGGGTATCGGAGGAGAGCCAGCGTCGGAAAAACTACCAGATGCTGGACCGAAATAATTTTAAAAAAAGGTAGTTATTTATATCCCTTAAAATTATTTTTTCCTTAAAGTTTATTGGGATAAAAAAATAAGGAATTAAAGCTTTTCTCCTTTTATCTCATCTTCGTATTTCTTTCTTCGTTCTGTTAAATAGCTTGGAATCGGAACATCCCACCAACCCACTGCTGGACTACCAGTATAAGGCCATAATCTTTGTACTTCAATTTCTATAAGTGCTGGCTTTCCAGATTTAGAAGCTCGTTCTAATGCTGGATATATATCTTCTTTTTTAGATATTTTTTCTGAATAGCAACCAAAGGCTTCTCCTATTTTAGCAAAATCAGGAGTATACGAATTTCCCTTATTATCTTCGAAGGCAGTCCCATATCCTCGTTCTTCTCCGAAAGCTGCTTGCTGTAAATCCTTAATCGCAATCCAGCCATGATTGTTCAATACTATAAAGAAAATATTAGAAAGACCTAATTGTACTGCAACTGAGATCTCTGATATAGTCATCATAAAATCTCCATCTCCTACTAACGCAACAACTTGGCGATCAGGTTTACCTATATCAATGGATCCCAATTTAGCACCAATCGCAGCAGGTACGCAATATCCCATTGTAGAGAATCCTCCTGCTGTTAGACACGTTCGTGGTTCATAAAATTCCAATTCTTGAAGCATTTGAGCTTGAACATTTCCAGAGCTAGTAACTATTACCGTATCTTTGTCAAAAAATTTTCTTACTTCTTGAATAACTGTTGAAATCATAACAGGTACTTTAGAATCGTCTCGATTCTTCGCGAGAAAGTCAAACCATTCCTTTTTCTCTTCTTGGATTTCTTTAAAATATTCAGTATTCTTATAATCTTTAGAGAATCCTTGTGCGTTAAATTCTTCTAAAATTTGACCTAAGCAAGCCTTTGCGTCTCCAAAAATCCCTACTGTAACTGGATAATTCTTTCCAATTTCATGTGGATCTATATCTATCTGGATTAATTTTGAGGGAGGAATCGAAAAACTTACTCCTTCTTTATAGGAGGATGCAGTCTCATCGGCAAATCTACATCCAACTGCCAATAATACATCTGCCTTTCTTGTCATATTCAACCCAACAGTTGTGCCTTTCGAACCAGCAGACCAACAATAAAGAGGGTGATCATTAGGGAAAGTATCTTTACCCATCATGGTTACGACGACAGCAGCACCGATCTTTTCTGCTAATTCTTTAATCTCTTCTGTAGCATCAGCAGTTATAACTCCTCCGCCTAAAAATAGTACAGGTCTTTTTGCTTCCTTTAATAAACTTACAGCTTCTTTAATTAAACTCGGATCCCCTAAAACTTTCCCTGTAGCTCTTCTCTTTAATGGCTCAGGAATTTTAGTATCTATTGCAGTTGCTTGAACATCCATAGGAAGATCAATATGTACTGGCCCTCTGCGTCCCGTCATCATTTGATTAAATGCACGCTGCATAATTGTTGGCAGTTGCTCTATAGAACTTACCTGCCAACTACGTTTAACTATAGGTTCTAAGATCCTAGGCATGTCCGAATCTCGCGAGCGTTCGATCTCTTGTAACACCCCCTTACCTCTCATATGGACATGTGTATCTCCTGTAATGGCGAGTAAGGGCATTGAGTCTACATATGCATCTGCTAATCCGATCGCAGTATTAATAGCACCGGGACCTATAGATGTAAATACGCAAAGTGGTTGCCCTGTAACTCTATAATACCCTACCGCAAGATGACAGCCAGACATCTCTTGTTTTGGTTGAATTAGAGTAAGTTGATCTCGATCTTTATAAAACGCATCAACAAGCGCGAGACAACCATGTCCAGGGATGCCGATAACATACTTAACTCCCTCTTTTATTAAATATTTTGAGATAATTTCTCCTCCAGTATATTTAGACATAATAACCAATCAAATCTAGTTTTAATGAATAAATAAAATGTATGAAAGGAGAATTTAAAACTTTAATAATTATACTAAAAAATTATGGATATAAGGATTTTTTATTGGATAAGATTTTTAAATTAAGATAATGAATTTTGCTTTTTTATTATTGTTTTTATTTTGTTAAATTAATAGAATAATCGTTATAAATTTATTAATATAAAAAAAAAAAGAGATTTTATTAGATTTTTATATTTTATATCCTTTTTTATTCACTTCTCCCAGGTGAATATCATGATCAATGTACATACAATTGTAAGTAATGCACTTGATATACCACCATAAAATCCGGCCCCGAATTCCCAATAAAGATTATCAGCAGCCATTATTGCTACGGTTACTACCACACCTATAACAATCATAACTAATACCATTATAGAAAATATTAAACTTATTATTATAGGTGTCTTACTAGTAATTTTACCCGGGATAAAGGCTAAAAGAGAAACTATAGCACATATAAGAAGAAAGATTGCTGCTAAAAGAATAAAGGCACCTGCTCCAGGTGTTCCAACAGTGACAGCACCTGCACCAGAATATCGGAAACCCCCACTAACATAGGAATACCACCAATAACTCCAAGGAGTGAAGAGCATTAGGATTGCACCAATTAAAGCAAATAAAAATGCTAATATAGAGCTGATTTTAAAAATTTTTTCTTTACTCATCTTTTATACCCATAACTTTATAGTAGAGAGATTGAAAATCTATTGATACTTTTTTCTTACCAATTAAACTATTTAAACATTTTTATTTTATAGATAAATCTTTATCATCTATTCTAAAAATGAAATTTACTAGATTGTTTGATTAAATAGAAAGAGAGTTGAGTTTATAATTAATCTTAATCCAATTATTGCTAACAATACTAAGATTAAAAATTTGAACTTCTTTTTAGGAATTTTTGGAGTTAACCAGTGACCCAATTTAGTTACACCATAAGTAAGGATAATCCCAAATAAGAATAACATAATTAAATCAATTGGAAATAAGTCATATGAGATATACATAACCAATCGAAATGAGGTAACGATAATACTTATTATGGAAAAATTCCCAATGAAACTTTCACGCTCATGCCCCCTTTTCTCTAAAACAACCACATTTATTGGTCCTGGTGTACCAATTAATCCTCCAACAATGCCATAAGAAAAGGATCCAGAATATAGAATACTTTTTGGTAATTCATTTAATTCAGATTCAGTTTTTAATGGTTTTTCTATAGAAATCTCTTTATCCTCTCTTCGAACTTCTCTAAATTTAGTAATAATAAAAATAATGATAAAAATCCCTAAAGAAAGTTCGATTACAGGAATCGGAGCAATTACTAAGAGAAAAGTTCCTAAGATAACTCCAACAATTCCTAGTGGAATATATTTTTTGATAAACACCTTATCAAAATATTGTCTATATTTAATACTATTGAATGTAGACATTATAGTAGTCCAAAATCCCATTAAGACAATTGCTATGTGTATATCTAAAAAAAGAGCTGCAAGAGGTATGAAGATTAAAGAATCTCCAAAGCCTAAAGTTGATCCTACTAGAATCGCAAAAGCCAAAATAAGTAAGACAATGATATACTCTTCCATAAATTAACAATTTTCTAAAATGAAGGATTTTTAAATAATTTTAGCAAAAATGTTTAATAAAAAAATGGATAATTAAAGTTGGTTTACATAGTTTAAAATTTCTTTATATGAGTTTTCAAATTCAGACCATTTAAATTCATCTAGGATGTGATATCCCCAATAATTACTATATCCAAAATCATAGGTTATATTTATATTATTAACAGCTCCTAACTTCTTAATTAGCATATAACAAGTTAATTCAGCCATCATTTCATTTTTAGTTGATTCTTCATCTAAATCTTCTGTTAGTTTTAATATAGAAGAGTTTACATGCTTTCCAAGCTCATGAAAAAGGTGATAGGAAGACTCTTTATTTATTATTATTGATTTTTCCTCTTTATTATAACTGTTATCTTGAGCACTATTTATTTCAATATTTAACTCGGGAAATTTATTATTAATGTATTCAAGAGCGAGATCGTAATCAATATCAACCTTTTCCATCATTTTTCCTTCGGTTTCTCCTTTTTCGTCTAAATATTTTTCGTACTTATTAGTTTGGGATATATCAAAGACACTTCCTAATTTAAATCCTTTGAGACTTTTTTCTCCACCTTCAATATCTGTAGTAACTCCTTCCTTCTTGAAAATAGGCATTAAAATTTTATAACTGTAAGGTTTTGATTTATCTGGGTTTCTTAGAACTTGAACTCCCTCGTTTTTCCAATTAATATAGCTATTAATTATTCCAACAAAATCTTCGTTTTGTCTTTTTCTTGCTTGCGATAAAACAAGGAGATAATTTCTAACTGAATAATTACTAACCTGAAATTCATAATTGCTTAACTCCTCAACAATCTCTTTTAGAGTTTTTTGTTCAACATAATTTTCAAAACCTTCATAGATTTCTAATTTCTCGGCTTCTTTTTGTTTTCGATATTCTTCCTTTTCTTCTTCAGTAAATTCGCTCCAACTCTTTTTCTCATCAACCGTCTCATCTTCTTCAAGAGGTTCCATTTTAGTTTCTATTTCTTCGTAAATTTTTGACTCTTCTTTTGATTTTTTTACTCTATCTTTCAATAAATAAAAATTGTAATCAAATCGTTTTTGAACTCCATTTTCAATTATGCAATTACTTAGAGTAATAGTTTTCCCCATTCTCCAACCAGTGATTTCTTCATAAAATCCAGACTTTTTTAATCTTTTGGTAGCATCAACTCTATCAACATTTTCGACTTCTTGTTCTTGAATTCTTTGTTCGTACCATTTTACGAGAAATTCCTTCATCTCGTCTTCTCTATAATAACCTACTTTTTTATATTTACTAAAAATTTCATTTATTTCTTGAGTCATTATAATTAGTCCCTTGCAAACTTTAGAAAATTATTCTTATACACCTAAAATAGATTAGTATTAAATAAATATTTTAATCTTAATTATAGTTATGATTTTTAAAAAAAGATATAAAATTTTAGCGAAAATCTCCTTTGCTTATTTGTAAGATGGATTTTCGTTTGATAAATATTAAGAAATGGACTCCATTAATTTTATATCCTATAGCAATTTGTAGGCTATATTTAAAAAATACATCTTAAGTAATATAAATGAAATTCAACAAAAGAACCTCTTTTTTCGTTTTTATTTTGTTTAATATATGTATTTCAATAACAAATTATAGAATGCAACCGATTAATATAGGAGAAAATAACGAGTTAGATTTAAATTCAAATAAAGACATCAAAAATGTTAAAAGCTCTGGATTAGCAACGAATGTTTATATTAATGCTTCTGAAATAATTCGTGAATTACCTTCTGATATTTTCGGTAGTAATATACAATATGTAGAACATGGAGATGGTATTTTAGATCCTGATACTCACTTGTTTAAGGATGGAATTGTAGAGAAAGCTAAATCTATAAATATTTCAACCATCAGGTTTCCAGGAGGAGGTCATGCGGATGTTTATCATTGGTGGTATGGAATAGGTCCGGTAGCTTCACGTCCTAATGGAACGAACTATTTTACGGGAGAGAATGTTTCAAATTATTATGGTATAGATGAACATTACGATTTCTGTCAAAGTATTGGAGTTAAACCAACAATTACGGTTAATTTTGGAACTGGAACTCCTCAAGAGGCCGCAAACTGGGTGGAGTATTGTAATGGACAAGTTCCAACTTCTGGAACAGGAGGTTGGACACCCAACTCATGGAAGGGAAATGAAAGCGCCGATCCGGGATATTTTGCTTGGTTACGGGACTATTATGGTCATTCAGAACCATATAATATAATAAAATGGGAAGTGGGAAACGAAGTATATAACGATTGGACTAACAATTATAACGCCACAGAATATGCAACTAGATTTCTTGAATACAATCAATCAATGAAAGCCGTTGATCCTACAATTAAAATTGCTGCCATAGGATACGAAATAGCAGATGGAATTTGGGGAACTGATAGTGCACCTTGGAATCAAGAAGTTGCTCGAATTGCAGGAGATGCTATGGATGCTCTCCACATTCATACATATATACCTGTGGATATAGATGGATATACAGTTTTTTTTTTTAGTAATAAGGAAGAATCTCAAACAGTGTATATTCCAGCACCAGGAGATTATGAAATAGAGATTATTGCACAAGGATTTAATGGGATATCAGGCACTTATCCACTTTTACCTAATAGTTATTCCAATCTAAGCATTAATGTTAATGGGGAATCGAAAGTAA
Source organism: Candidatus Hermodarchaeota archaeon (assembly GCA_048885945.1). Lineage (GTDB taxonomy): Archaea > Asgardarchaeota > Lokiarchaeia > Sigyniarchaeales > SOKP01 > LW40-45. The sequence goes on from JBHLLE010000055.1 coordinate 9,175, forward strand.
ATATCACATTAAATACATCTACACCCCGAATTTATAAACCGATAATAAATTTTGGATCATCGGGAAATTACGATTTAGGCATTGAATTTACTAATGATGGACCAGGAAAAGATGCAATGATATTGGGGGATGTTTATGTCAAATCGGATACAGAAAAAATACTTGTTAGATACACTTCTGATCCAGAAAAAATCTATGAAAAAGTAATGGCGGGCCCTTTATATCTGCGTGAAGAGATCGAAAATGTCAGTGAAGTTTTAAGGGTAGAAACAGGACGGGATGACATTGAGATCTGGGTCACAGAGGTTAATACATTGTATCAAATATTCGGCTTTAGAACTGATCAAACCCTAGAATTCAAATCAGCTTTAGCTTTAGCAGATATAGGAATCCAATATACCTATGCTGGAGTTGATTTAATGCAACAGTGGAGTTTGGTGGATGATTGGTATTTTGGAATGATAACCAACGCAAGAACGCTTGGTCAGCGTAGCAGTTACGATACCTATTCCTTAATATGTGAAGGTTGGGGTAGGTACTTAGTCAATTCTACGATAGATTGTCTAACTTACGATAATTTAGAATCATTTGGGAGAATTCCTATAATGAACGATATCCCGTATTTGGATATTATGCCAACTATTACAGATGATGAATTATTGGTTACAATGATAAACAAACATCCCACGGAATTTATGGATATAAATATGGGTATTGAAGGTTTTAAATGTTCTCAATCAGCAGTTCTTAAAATTATCAATTCAAGTGCAGCAGACACGGTTGATCAAAATCCACCTGATGACACCTATGAATTTAGCAATGGTATAATTGACCGTGGTATTAAACTGAACGCATCAAGTCCAATATATTACCCTTCTCGAAATAATGCATTTCCAGATAAAGGAACAATAGAATTTTGGATAAACCCAGACTGGGAAGGTAATGATAATAAACTTCATCCGATTATGTCTATTGGACTATCTTTTATACTTTTTAAAGCAGAAAATAACTATTTGTATGCTTTTATGCTCAATGATATACAAGACGATTTTGTTTTAGCTGCGGGAGATTTATCATTATGGAATGCTGGAGATTGGCATTATATAGCAGTTACATGGGATACTGAAGATTCTCTGAAAATGTACGTTGATGGAATTGAAACTTTTTCTTCAAAATTTTATAACAATAGAACATATTTCGACCATCGCAATCCAATGATTATTGGTTCATATATTAGTAATCGAAGTCTTGGTTTAGATGGATTACTCGATGAATTTCGTATTTCAAACATATCGAGGTC